>JAQYVT010000068.1 GCA_030145345.1 Desulfobacterales bacterium | reverse complement strand
ATAACGAGGAATCAGGCTTTTTTTAGAACGTGTCATAGAAATATGTTTATGTTTTTTTATCACGGGGGGTCCCCTCACCTTCTGATCTTCTTGCCCTTTCTGATTCCTATTTCCTCTTTCCTTGCCTTCTAACCTTCTGCCCTTCCCATCTTCTCACCTTCCAATCTTCTCACCTTCTAACCTTCTCACCTTCTGATCTTCTTGCCCTTTCTGATCCCTATTTCCTCTTTCCCCTTTCCTATTTTCTATTTTTTTTCATTCCCCCAATACAGATACCAAATAGGACGACAACTTCCATTTTGTTTTATGAATTTTCAGCTTCCTCCGAATTTTCTTTCGGTGGGACTTGACGGTTTCCGAAGAAATATGCATCAACCCTGCAATTTTTTTACTGGTCATTCCATTTTTTACCATTGCGGCGACCTTCATTTCCGTTTCCGTAAGCACGCTAATGGTTTTATGGTGCAAATTGTTTTTCGTCGCGATGCTGTTTAAATGTTCCGCCATTGAATTGATTTCCGGCCAGTATTTTTTAATCTTTTCATCCGTCTGAAGATCTCTAATGATCGGCATAATCTTTGTGGTGATGGTGGTGTTCACCTTCTCTTCCAACTCAACTTTTTTGCTGTCTATATTTTTTGCCAGCACGGACACGGCCTGGGTGGTTTGAACCAGTTCCTGATTCAGGTGTTCCAACTCAGATCTTGTCGCTACAAGCTCCTTTTGGTGGGAATGCAGCTGGTCGGAAACGGTTTTTAATTCTGTTTCTCTTTTCTTCAGCTTGGCCTTAAGGGCGTTGAAACTTTTATTCATTTTATGTTCAAGCTGCATTTTTTTGCTGATGTCCTTTAAAACGACACATGACACGCCATTTCCCTCATCCTTGTTTCGGGCAACCGTCACCTCAACAGGCGTCACCAGACCGTTTTTTGTGACGATACGGATTTTATAACCACACGGTGAAGTGATGTCTTTGGGGTGTTTTTTATGCAAACGTGGTTATGATGATGGTATTTTTAATTGTCGAAGGATGTTAATAAGTTAAAACATGCGGATACGTCAAGGAGGGTTGTTGGGGGGATATAGTGGGTATATGAAGTACCTACTGTTGGATTCAGAGGTTCAGGGTTCAGGGGTTTGGGGGGCAAGGTTCAGAGTTCAGGGTTCAGGTTGCCTTTCATGGGGTCAGACACCATTTTGGACTTCAAATAAGAGACAAGATTGATGTCCGTGTTGTCAATTTTTAATTTTTTCCGGATATTTTTGCGGTGGGTTTTAACCGTGTGCAACGAAATGCACAGCAGGTCCCCTATTTGTTGACTGCTTAGACCGTTTTTTATCATCACCACCACCCGCATTTCCTGGTCGGTCAAACGAGTATCGATTTCATTATACAGGGCTGAACTAATGGTCAAGTTATTCAGATGGGTAGATAGCACCTCAAGTTCTGCCTGTCGTTTACTGCAACTTTCATCCTCTTGAAGCTCCTTTACAATCGGCATTATTTTGCTGCTGGTTATTTTATATATTCTCTGCTCCAACATCTCTTTATCTTTATCTATATTTCTTGCCAAAACGGACAATGCCTGGTTGGTTTCCAACAGCTGTCTGTTGACTTCTTCTAAAGCCAATTTGCGCTGATTAAGCTCTTTTTCACTGAGCGCTATTCCTTTAAGTGCGGTTTCTAGTTCAATGGTACGTTCTTCAACCCGGTATTCAAGCGCATTGTGAGACGTTTTTAGCGCTTCCTCCGCCATTTTGTGTTCGGTAATATCTCTAAAAATGACTAAATCTGAAGGTTGCCCATACCATATTAACCGCGTGCTCGTCACCTCTAATGGCACTTCCGCTCCATCTTTACGAATGAGTGTCGCTTCACACTGTCTCTGAAAAGGCTTCCCCGCAATTATGGTCCTATATCTTTCTTTGATTTTCTCAATTTCATTCGGATGTACGAGGTCATCCATGGTTGTTTTGAGCAGCTCGGATACGCTGTAACCTGCCATCTCAGCCATACGTCTGTTTGCATAGACAAACTCGCTATCTCCGGTCGCTATTAATATTCCGTCATTTGCGTTTTCGGCCAACGCCTTAAAATATTCTTCGCTCTCCCGAAGTGCTTTCTCGAACTTTTTCTTGTAAAGCGCAATTTCAATTGTAGCCTTTAGTTCACGATCTCGAGTCGGCTTGACCAGGTAACCGTAAGGTTCCGCCTTTTTGGCTCTTTCTATGAATTTATCATCTGAATAAGCGGTCAGGAAAATCACCGGAATATCCAGCTCTTCTCTCACGATCTTTGCAGCATCGATACCGTCCAAATCTCCGGGAATCATGATATCCATCAAAATAAGATCCGGCAGAAGACGCCTGGCATTTTCCACCGCCGCTTCACCGGAATGAAATGTACCCACCACTTCGTATCCCACTTCGGTAAGCCGATGTTCAAGCCTCAAGGCAATCACAGCCTCATCTTCCACGATCATTATTTTATTCATGTTTTTTCCGACAATTCTATCTTCTTCATACAACCAATATTACAGTCGAATCAAGACAGAATTTTAAAGTATGTATTCGGTATAAAAATTACCTATTAAATCGAGGGATAAACGGTGAGATCTTAGATTTGCTATGCCGCGTTCAGTTCCTTTGGGTCATATTTTTTTCGATAATTCAAGCCGCTTGAATTGAAGGCAAATTTCTGTCCCCTCACCACGGTTGACCTGCATTTCTCCTCCCAGTTGCCCCTTAATCAAACGCCGGGTCAGTTTTAACCCAAGACCCGCAGCATCGTTCGGGTTAATCTTCATAGAAATACCATCACCATCGTCCTTGACTCTTATGAGAACGGTGTGGTCTGGCAAATTGACAATGGAGATATAGATCGTACCGTGTTTTTTTAATTTGAACGCATGCTTGAAAGCATTCGAAACCAGTTCATTGATCGCTAACGCACAAGGAATGGCTTGTTCTACAGAAAGATACACCCCGGAAGGATCTATCACCGTATGGATGCTTTTTGCTTGATTTGCATAAATATGAGAAAGATAATCCACCATTTCATGGGTATGATTGAACATGTTGATTCGATCAAAGCGTTTGCTTTGATAAAGTTGCTCGTGAATTAGGGCCATAGAGTAGATCCTGGAACGGGCATCTGCCAACAGATTGGAACCTATTTCATTCTCCTTTTGCATGCTGCTCAAATCGAGGAGACTGGAAATAATTTCGAAATTATTTTTTACGCGGTGGTGTATCTCTCGCAAAAGTATTTCTTTATCTTTAAGGGATTTTTTTAATTGCGTTTCTATGTGCTTTCGATGTGATATATCTCTGATTGCAGCAATATTGACATTTCTTCCGTGATATTCGAAAATACTGGCGGTTATTTCTACAGGAAAAACAGTTCCATCCTTTTTTTTATGATTCCGCATGGGAATATATCGTTCACGGTTTTGTGTCGCTTTTGCTGTCTTATCAGGCTCTGCTGAAAAATCTATGTTTTTCATACCCGGTATTTCTTCCTTGCCGTATCCATAAAGCTTGATAAACGATTTATTAACATCAATTATATTCCCGGTTTCTACGTCAATTAACCCAAGTGCATCTGATTCCATATCAAATAATTTTCGATATTTTTCCTCACTCTCCTTGAGTTCAATTTCGGCCTGCTTACTGGATGTAACATCCATGGCCACACCAATTGCACCGGTCACAGACCCGTCGTCGTTGACCAATGGGGCGTATCGACTGTCAAAAATAATGTCGGCGGTCTCGGTCGTAGAAGAGAATGTCTCTCCGGCCAATGCCCGGTAAGCGTCGGCAATAATTTCTTTATTATCGGCATACATTTCAAAAACAGATTGCCCGTTCACCTCTCCGGGATTAAGGCCCAATTTTCTTAAAGTCCGTCCTTCTGAAAAAGTGAAGACCCCGTTGTTATCAATTGCCCAAAGAACGACGGGGGCGTGATCAATCACGGTTCGCAACCGCTGCTCGCTTTCTCTCAGCGCCTTTTGAGCTTCCTTTCGATCCTCAATTTCTTTCCGGAGTTTATGATAAGAATCGTTAAGCCTTTCTGCCAATTTATTAAAACTTCTTGTCAAAATAGCGATCTCATCTTCGCCTTTTATCTCAATCGCTCCGATCCGTTCATCGATACTTTGCCTTTCGGTATCTAAAAAATGAGCTGTAATTTCACTTAATCGATCCGTTATTGTAAATTTGAAAACAAACACCAGCGATGCACTCAGCAACACAATCAATGCCCCCAAAAATCCAATATTTTTGATTTTCTCATTCCATAACATTTGTTGGACTGTATGGCTGGGGACGGCAATGGTATCGAGGCCTACGACTTCCCCGAGAGGACGGTAAAACGATGCATTGGGACCATACCTTTTTATTAATTCGAACGGCGCATCGTTAGGATTGCCGTGGCAGTGAAGACAGGCTTTTTCCATTCGCATTGCGCTGAATTTCGCTAAATATTGTATGCCCCCCATTTCAATCTCCCCCGTCCAAATTTGAGTTTGAGGATTATCATTAAAATACCGAATCATTTTAAGTTCCTCGGGGCCGGCTTGGTTGAGGGGATTTCTTGGGTTTCCCGACGAAAATTTGATGATGTAATCCGGAAACTTTCTGCGAACCTTTTCGAATATGTTGCGGGCGACAAAGCTGGTGGACATGGTTTCCGGAATGAATTCTCGTTCAGAAACCATATTAAACATTACCGGACGAATTTTTTCAGCCACATACTCACGGATGGCAAGATCAAAATTCAAAGCAAGGCTCAGTTGCTGTTTGGTTAAATCCTCAACATTTGAAGTCGTCAAGCTATAGGTGCTTTGAAGTAATATGGCTGAAAATATGAGTACAGCGATGCCAATAAAAAGTAATAATTTCAATTTTATACTTTTCATATCTCACCCTTTAGGTTTGAAAAATTGGTAGGCGTTCACAGGTTCAAAGGTTCAGGGGCTCCCTCCGGGCCGTAGGCCCTATGGGCAGGAGGCAGGGGTCACACCGACTCAATTGGAGATGCCCCACTAATTTTACCCCAATTAACCACAACGAATCGGGAGATGATCCAAAATTGTATTAACCGTAAAATTGTCACAATTTGAAACGCACAACTAGGGAAATAGCATTGCACAATCAAAATTACAATCATTTCCATTTTCGGGGAAAGTGAACGGGTCTTATTTTTTTAAAGATCGATTTGGATTACAGGTATGATACGGCGGGGTTTTTAATCGTATGAACACTTTTTTTTACCCTGATTTTGATTAAAATTGTCGGGCATCGTGTTGGGGATGGATTTTTTAGGCAAAAAAAAAGGAGCCGTGGAACCCCACAACTCCTTATTTATTCTGACTGCGCTCGAATTTTTAGCCTTTAGCCGCTGTAGCTGAAGGTCAATGCGTCACTCTCTAAATCAACAAAGACTTCCCCGCCTTTTACAAGTCGTCCAAACAAAATCTCATCGGAAAGGATGTCTTTGATTTTCGTTTGTATCAATCGGCCCAGCGGTCTTGCTCCGAAGCGTGGATCATGTCCGTTTTTGGCCAGCCATGTTCGCGCCCCGAGGGAAAGACCGATAGAGACCTTTTTAGCAACGAGTTGTTCTTTAAGCTCGTTCATGAACTTATCCACCACCTTTTTCATGATTTCTTCCGTCAGGGCATTAAAATGAATGATGTCATCCAGGCGGTTTCTAAATTCCGGGCTGAAAAACTTCTCGATGGCTATTTTCCCTTTATCCTGGGTATCGTGCTGCTTATCGCCAAAACCGATGGATGGGGTGCTCATTTCCCGTGTACCGGCATTCGAGGTCATCATAATGATGACGCTTCTGAAATCAGCCTTTTTGCCATTGTTGTCCGTGAGCGTGGCATGATCGAGTACCTGAAGCAGAATATTGAACATATCCGGATGGGCTTTTTCTATTTCGTCGAACAACAGCACACTGTAAGGATTTTTGCGGATTTCGTCCGTCAAAAGGCCGCCTTGATCAAAACCGATATAACCCGGAGGTGCACCGATGAGGCGGGCTACAGAATGCTTTTCCATGTATTCACTCATATCATATCGTGAAAAATGGACACCGAGAATCCTTGCGACTTGCAGGGTCACCTCCGTCTTTCCGACACCGGTAGGGCCGGCAAACAGAAAAGATCCGACGGGCCTGCCGGGCGTTTCAAGACCGGCACGGGAGCGCTTTATGGAAGTAACCAGTGATTTTATGGCATCGTCCTGTCCAAAAACAACCTGTTTGAGCTTTTCTTCAAGGGTTTCGAGTTTCAATTTGTCGGGGGTCGATACGCTGATGGTGGGGATTCTGGCTATCTTGGCGACGATTTTTTCAATATCTTTGGGGTTGATCTTCTTTCTTCGGGAAGAATTAGAAAGTCTAACAAATGCCCCTGCTTCGTCGATGACATCGATGGCCTTGTCGGGCAGATACCGATCATTAATATATTTGGCAGACAGCTCGGCTGCGGATTTTAATGCCTGATCCGTATAAATAATGTCGTGATGTTCTTCGTAACGGGAACGAAGTCCTTTTAGAATTTGAACGGTCTCGTTTACCGGAGGCTCCAAAATTTCGATTTTTTCGAAACGTCGCGCCAGGGCGCGGTCTTTTTCAAAGTAATTCTTGTAGTCTTCGTAGGTCGTTGAGCCGATACAGCGCAGCTCACCGGTTGCCAAAGACGGTTTCAAGATGTTGGAAGCATCCATGGATCCTCTGCTGGTGGCACCGGCACCCACCGTTGTATGGATCTCATCGATGAACAAAATGGCATTTTTTTTCTCTTTCAACGCCGACAGAACCCCTTTTAAGCGTTGCTCAAAATCACCGCGGAATTTCGTGCCGGCCAGAAGGCCCCCCAGATCAAGGGAATATATCCGAATATCTTTGAGCAAATCGGGGATAGATCCGCTGTTTATCTTGATTGCCAGTCCTTCGGCCATTGCGGTTTTCCCAACACCGGGATCTCCCACGAAGATCGGATTGTTTTTTCGCCGCCGGCACAGGACCTGAATGGTTCGCTCCATTTCGAGCTCTCTGCCGATGAGCGGGTCCAGCTTTCCTTCAGCGGCACTTTTGACCAGGTCGATGGTAAACGCCTCCAGGGGATCGGCCTTTTTCTTTTTCTCCCTTTTGCCGAGTTTCACAAACTCATCGGATCGGTCTTTGTAAGGCGATTTGGCAACATTGTGGGAAATGTAGCTTAAAACATCCAGACGGGTTATACCTTCTTCGGTCAGGAAATATTCAGCATGGGAATCCTTTTCTTGGAAAATGGATGCGAGGATGTCACTGACATCCACCTCCTGCTTTTCGGCGGAGCGGACATGATTAATGGCTCTCTGGATCACTCTTTGAAAACCGACGGTCTGTTGGAGGACATATTCATCACCTTCGGGAATGCTTTCCATTCGCTGGCCAAAAAATGACTCGAGGGCATCTTTTAGCTTCTCAATATCACCACCGCAATTTTCAATAATCTCTATGCCTTCGCTGTCGTATAAAATGGCAAAAAGCAAGTGCTCCACACACACATACTCGTGGCGTCTTCTTTTGGCTTCTCTTACGGCAAAACCCAATGTTTCGCTGAGTTCTTTGCTGATCATGGTCTATTCTTTCTCCATCGTACACTTTAGCGGGAAACCATATTGTTTGGCCAGGGCATGAACATTATTTACCTTGGTTTCCGACATTTCATAGGTATATACACCACAAACCCCGACACCTTTATGGTGAACGTTCAGCATAACTTCCACCGCTTCCTCCGGTAATTTTCTAAAAACCAGGATCAGGATTTCAACGACAAACTCCATGCTGGTGTAATCGTCATTGTGAAGGAGGACCTTGTACATGGGCGGTTCATCGATCTCGTCCCTGATTTCGGAAATGACCTCCTCTTCTATTTCAGGGCGGTGCTCGCTCATGACATCATTTTCCCACGTCGTTTTTTATTAAACCTCAGTTGAGCGATTTTTAGGGAAGAGATGTGCCGAGATCTTGATGAAGCAGGGTTTGCAAAAACCACAGACATACCCATGGATATGTCGAGGATTTTTGCGAATCCTTGATGCGCAAGAGATCGGTACAGATCGAGCTAAAAATCCCTCAACTGAGGTTAAAGTATAATCATTAACACCCGGCCTTGTAAAGGGTACATGCAATAAAATCTGGTTCTTCTCCAATTTAGTTGGAGAAGAGGGTTCGAGGATTCAAGGGGTCAAGGGGTCAGGTGTTTGTACTCCAACAATTTTATCAGCGCTTTGAGCATCCTTTCAATTTCCTCTGTACCATCTTTGAGAGCCCTTAAATTTTCTTTATTTAAATCAAAAAGATCCAAACAGAGTCTGTACGACTTTTGCCAAGTTTTCAGCTCTCTCTATTCTCAAGCATTTTTATCCGCCTGTTTTGTGGCGGGTCACTCGAATCCCTGGCCCAGACCGATTAACCTTACTAAATTATCAATAAACTATCATCATTATGAAGCTTAGCCTATTCTTTAAGTAATCACCGCGTCGCGACAGGGCGGGCCTTGAACCCTTGAATCCTTTCAAAAACACCAACTCATCGGGATGATGACCCTAATTTTTTATCGCCGCCAACTATCTCCCGCAACATTTCTTGAATTTTTTCCCACTTCCGCACGGACACGGGGCGTTTCGTCCGACTTTATTTTGGGCTCTTTTCACCGGGTTTTTCCTGGCAGGTTCATCCCCGCCGGAAAACGTCAGATTCTGCTCTTTTGGCCGCCGCAGGTCGTCAATCTTTTTGGGCTCGGATATCTGGATTCTGAACAGAATGCCCACCGTCTCTTCTTTGATCCTGGATATCATATCCTGAAACAGTTCGAACCCTTCTTTTTTGTAAATTATGAGCGGGTCCTGTTGTGCATACCCCCTTAGGCCGATCCCTTCTTTCAAGTGATCCATGCTCAGCAGGTGATCTTTCCACAGGTTGTCGACGGTTTGCAGCATAATGATCCGCTCGAGATGCCTGAAGTCTTCAGTTCCCACGACGGCCTCTTTTTCTTCATATCCCCTGAGACAGGCGTCGGCAATCAGCTGGGCCAGCCCGTCCCGGGTCAATCCGTCCATGGTATCCGCATCGATTTTATTCAGCCGGAAGTTAAACTGTTTAAACACCGCCTTGTTCAATCCCTTCCAGTCCCATTCTTCAGGAAGCGCTCTGTCATCCGAATAGGTATAAGCGATCTCCTCGGCCTTGTCGCCGATCATCTCCTCGATGGCGGACTTTAGGTTTTTACCGTTCAGGGCTTCCCGCCGCTGCCGGTATATGACCTCCCGCTGTTGATTCATGACATCGTCATATTCCAACAGCTGCTTGCGGATATCAAAATTGTGTCCCTCCACTTTTGCCTGAGCATTTTCAATCGCTTTACTGATCAGTCTGTTCTCGATGGGCTCCCCTTCTTCCATGCCCAGCTTCTCCATAATCCCGGTGATGCGTTCTCCACCGAATATGCGCAACAGATCATCCTCCAAAGCGAGGAAAAAGCGCGAGGACCCCGGATCTCCCTGCCGCCCCGAACGTCCCCTGAGCTGATTGTCAATACGTCGACTTTCATGTCTTTCAGTTCCGAGGATATGAAGCCCTCCCAGTTGGGTAACCCCTTCACCCAGTACGATGTCGGTTCCACGACCGGCCATGTTGGTTGAAATCGTAACCGCTGATTTTTGGCCTGCCATGGCAATAATATCGGCCTCTTTTTCATGGTTTTTTGCATTCAACACCGCATGTTGAATGCCTCTTTTTTTTAATTTTTTGGAAAAACTTTCTGAAACATCAATGGAAATCGTGCCCACCAGAACCGGCTGTCCTTTTTTATGAAGCTCAATGATTTCATCGAGTGCAGCATCATATTTCTCTTTGCGGGTTTTATAGATGACATCCGAATTGTCTGTTCGGATCATGGTTTGGTTGGTGGGGATCACAATAACGTCAAGGTCATATATTTTTTTAAATTCGGCAGCTTCTGTATCGGCAGTCCCGGTCATGCCGGCAAGTTTGTCGTGCATTCTAAAATAGTTCTGAAACGTAATGGTCGCCAGGGTCTGATTTTCATTTTCAATCTTGACGTTTTCTTTGGCTTCAAGGGCCTGGTGTAACCCTTCACTGTATCGACGGCCGGGCATCAGACGGCCCGTAAATTCATCGACGATGATAACTTCTCCATTTTTCACAATATAGTCGACGTCTCTTTTGAAGAGGGTGTAAGCTTTGAGCCCCTGATTAACATGGTGAAGAAGTTCGATATTTTTCGGATCGTACAGGTTGTCGACCTTGAGCAATTTTTCCGCTTTGGCCATCCCGTCCTCGGTCATCACCGCCGACCGAGCCTTTTCATCCACGGTAAAGTCACGTTCAGCAACCAGGCGGGGAATAATGCCGTTGACCAGATGGTACAGATCGGTGGATTTCTCCGCCGGCCCGGATATGATCAATGGGGTTCGAGCCTCGTCGATCAAAATGCTGTCCACCTCGTCCACAATGGCATAATTGGGGGTTTTCTGAACGAGGGCATCGCTATCGAACTTCATATTGTCTCTAAGGTAGTCAAAGCCGAACTCATTGTTGGTGCCGTAGGTGATATCTGCACTGTATGCGGCCTTACGCTCATTGTCATCCAGCCCGTGCAGAATAGAGCCCACGGAAAGTCCTAAAAAATTATAGATATGCCCCATCCATTCCGTATCCCGTCTTGCCAGGTAGTCATTCACGGTAACGATATGGACGCCTTTGCCGGTAAGTGCGTTCAGGTAAGCCGGCAGGGTGGCAGCCAGCGTCTTGCCTTCACCCGTCTTCATTTCAGCGATCTTTCCCTGGTGAAGCACCATTCCACCGATGAGCTGAACGTCAAAATGACGCATTCCGAGGGTGCGGACGGATGCCTCTCTCACGGTTGCAAAGGCTTCCGGCAGAAGATCGTCAAGGGATTCACCATTATTCAGTCGGTCCTTGAATCGTTGGGTCTGGGCCTTGAGCTCATCATCGCTCATGGCCTGTATCCGGGGTTCCAAAGCATTAATTTCGGCCACCACCGGCTGAATCTTTTTTAATTCCCGTTCGTTTTTACTTCCAAAAACTTTTGTTAATAAATTTGAAACCATATAAGAAAACTTTCCTCCTGGACAAGTGATAGGGTGTGACGCTCACGGATGCGCAAAACCAGAAACCCGCATCTCAGCCCGATCATCCCAATACGGCAAGCGTCTGAATTTTACCCGGTTATGGCGCTTGCGACGCGTTCTTGAAATTTATCCGCCTCTGGCGTGATTTAGCAGCACCCCTTGAAACGGCCCCAAATGGTCACGGAGCGAGCAAAACGGACCTTTTACAAGACCCACTATATTAATACATGAAAACCATATCATCAATTAATTTATTTTGCAAAAATCGCAAAGATTTTCCGATGGGGGTGGAAAAAGAAGGGTGTTGTAGGAAAATATCGAAAAACAACCATTGATTTAATTGAGGATGTATTTATTCGGATTTACAGGAATACCGTTTAAAAAGACTTCATAATGCAGATGGGGTCCTGTACTGCGCCCCGTGTTCCCCATCAATGCAATGATTTCTCCTCTTTTGACCGCTTCACCACGCTGTTTTAATATTTTTTGAAGATGTGCGTATCGGGTTACGATTCCATGGCCATGATCCACTTTGATCATTTTACCCAGGAGCCCCTTTTTTCCAGCAAATGTGACAACTCCATCTGCGGTGGCAATAATCGGTGTCCCCTTCCGGTTGGCAATATCCAATCCTTTGTGAAATTCTCGCAGGCCGGTAAACGGAGACTTTCGACGCCCAAATCCCGAAGATATCCACCCTTTTGATGGGCGTATCGAGGGTGTAGAAGATAAAAGATTGCGCTGGTTTTCAAGATCTTTATAAAGGGATTCGAATGCTTTTTCCTGATGGATCGATGCCAGCGTCAGCTGCCGGGTCTGGTCATGCATTTCACGCATCAGGCTGTTATGTTCTTCGGCCATGGGAAGTTGTGAATCGATATCTTCAGGAATTGAACCTCCCACGCCAAAAAGGCTTTTATGATCCGAAGGCTTATCGATATTGGCGATAATCCGTATCTTATGCTCAAAATCATTGAGCGCCACCAGACTGGACTTTAAGCTGTTGATCTTTTCGGAAAACTTTTGAATCTGCTTTCGCTGGGTGACAATCTCATGGGATTGTTGGGCGATTTTGTCTTCGAGGGCCTGTGGGTCGAATGTGGTTTTGAGATGGTAATAATCATAAATTAAAACAGCGGACAACACTAGGAACATCGTCAAGCAGACGCTGGAAATGGCTAAAAAACGCCTGGAAACCGTTAATTGTTTCACCGTAGAGCCGGTATAGCTCAAAATAAAAAAAGAGATTTTCTTATTCCGAATGGCTTTGACAATATTGCGAAAAGCCAGCCTTACGCGTTCCATGGGTATTTTATTGATGAAGGATTTCATGGTTTTTTATGTCATTTGAAAGTTATGGGCACCGGTTGTTTCTTGCCGCCCGATTCGGCCAAAGGGTTATGCGCCGCCAAAGGGTCACTGAGCGAGCAAAACGGACCTTTTACGAGATCATCAATTTTTAAGAAAAAAAATGTCCACAATTTTATCATGAATACCATGGGATTGTCAATGACTTAGGGCGTTTTGGAATTTTTCAAAAAATTCGTAAACATACGGAACCTTGGGTTGAACACCCGGGTTCTATCGGTGGAAACCAAACAACAGGGGAAGCGGGTCTTCCCCTGTTGTTCTGTTCGGTTGAGTTAGTTGATTCCCAGTCTGAATTTTACCGATTTGAGTGTGTTTTTCATCAGCATGGTGATGGTCATGGGGCCAACACCGCCCGGAACCGGGGTAATATAACCCGCAATCTCTTTGGCAGCATCAAAATCGACATCTCCACTTAAGATAGCGATTTTCTTTCCGGTTTTTTCACTGATTTTTTCTCCGATCCTGTTGACGCCGACGTCAATCACGCATGCTCCCGGTTTGATCCACTCCGGTTTTACCAGCCCCGGAACCCCGGCGGCGACGATCAGAATGTCCGCACGCTGACAATGTCCTGCCAGTTCTTTGGTGCCGGTATGAACCACGGTTACGGTTGAATTGGCACCGACACCTTTCTGGAGCATCATATTGGCAATGGGTTTGCCGACGATATTCGAACGGCCGACAACAACGACCTCCGCCCCTTTGGTTTCAACACCCGCACGAACGATCATCTCCTGAATACCTGCAGGGGTACAGGGCGGAAACTTGACTTCATCACCGCCGATCATAAGCCGACCCACATTGACCGGATGAAATCCATCCACATCTTTGTCAGGATCAATGGCATTTAAAACCTTCTTCTCATTGATTTGCTTCGGCAGCGGCAGTTGCACGAGTATTCCGTGTATGGCGTCGTCTTTATTGTATTTGTCGATCAAAGCTAAAAGCGCCTCTTCTGAAAGATCTTCGGACTGGGTATCCTGAATTTCATGGAAACCCACCCGGTGGGCTGTTTTGATTTTTAGGGTCACGTAAGAAATAGAGGCGGGATTTTCACCGACCAAAATGGTTACAAGACCGGGGACAACGCCATGTTTTTCTTTAATCTCAGCCACCTCTGCTTCAATTTCTTCAAGAATCTTTTCGCGGATTTCGGTTCCCTTAATTAATTTTGCTGCCATTTTTCAATCTCCTTTCATCAAAAGTAAAAATTTTCGATACAAACTTTCACCTGATTTGAGCGATTGTCGAGTTTGCCAAAGATGCACGTCGAAGATCCCGAAATCCTTCTATCGGGGGCATGAGACCTACAGCCGCAGGATGCTACTTTAACTGTCTCACATAACGCAGCAGATTCGGTAAAATCGGCAATCCCGGAGGGTTTCAAATCGTGACCTTTTTTAACACATGCAAAACGACCCAAAAGGTGGGAAGCTATCAGGCTTTAATTGCTGTTTAACGGTCTAAAACAATTGTTTTTATTTTACTCCGTCACTGTTTGAAACGCTCGATTTAGGTTTCAATATATCCGAGCCTGTTTTATAAGGCTTTATAGATTCATAAACGCTTAAAGAGTTTTTTTAAGAGACGTTGACCGACCAAAATGGACGACTCATGAAACCGTCCAGTTTTATTAATCTAATAAAATCTGATTGTCAAGAAGACTCATAATCTGATTGCGGGGACTCAGAGGACTCGGCTTTGGTTTCACCCCTGGAAGGAGATTGTTTTTCCATCTTCTCACCTTCTTTCCCTCTTCCCTTCTATCCTCTTTCCCCTTTTCTCTGTCCTCTTTCCTATTTTCTCTATCCTCCCTGCCCCCTTGAGACCTCAAATCCTCGAACCTCTTCTCCAACTAAATTGGAGAAGGACCATATTTTTATTGTCTTATTTTTCATTTTGTTATATCGGGGACATCAAGAAAACTCTACGGGCATTCGGGTGTTGATTTTTTTCTCTACCGTCAACCATATTTACCTAACAAGGAGGAAACATCGATGACAAAAAAGCTATTTCTGTTTTTCTGGGTTGCGGGAGCGGCCATCGTCGCCATGATGCTCATTACCTGCGCAAAACCTGAACCGACCAAACTGACCTTCAGTATCTTCTTCCCTCCCACCCACGGACAGACAAAAGCTGCCATGGACTGGGCGAAAGAGATTGAAACACGTACCGGGAATAAGGTTCAGATTACCGTTTTCCCAGGTGGGACCCTGACCAAAGCGCCGCAATGTTATAGCGGTGCCGTCGAAGGAATTTCAGATTTAGGGTTTAGTCTTTTCGCCTATACCCGCGGACGTTTTCCCGTCATGGCGGCCGTGGATCTCCCCATGGGATATCCCAACGGCAAAGTCGCCAGCATGGTGGCTCAGGAGTTTGCTAAAAATTTCAACCCCAAAGAATTAAACGACGTAAAAGTCCTCTATCTCCATGCCCACGGTCCGGGCCTTCTTCATACCAAAAAACCGGTCAGGAAACTGGAAGATCTAAAAGGCATGAAGATCAGGGCCACGGGTCTCAGTGCCAAAGTTGTCAAAGCCCTCGGTGGCGTTCCGGTGGCAATGCCCCAGGGCGGCACCTACGAAGCCCTTAAAAAAGGGGTCGTTGAGGGAACGTTTGGGCCCATGGAGGTTCTCAAGGGTTGGAAACAGGCCGAAGTCATCAAATATACCACTGAATGTTACAGTGTCGGCTATACCACCACATTTTTCGTTGTAATGAATCTGGACAAATGGAATGCACTTTCACCCGAAATCCAGAAAGTCTTTGAGGAAGTCAGTGATAAATATGTCAAGGTTCATGGTGAAGTATGGGATTCCACCGATCAAGAAGGCAGAAAATACACCCAAAGCCTGGGCAACGAAATAATATCCTTGTCCGACCAAGAGAGTGCCCGATGGCGGAAGGCTGTTGAACCGGTAATCGCTGACTTTATCGCCAACACACCCGATGGAGACGCGTACGTTAAGAAAATAAACGCGTTGATGAAAAAACCCTCCAATTAGATTGGCGATGTTTTTTAAGGGTTGCCCGGATCGAAAATATTCTGAATTGGGGCAACCCTATTTTTTTTTACTTGAACGAATAAAATGAATTCATTTCAAAAAATTTCTTACGGATTATCAAAGAGACTATACTGGATTGCGGGAGGGGCCATCGTCGCCATGATGCTCATAACCTGTGCAGATGTGGTCTTACGCTATTTTCGCATGCCCATACCCGGAACCTACGAACTCGTCTGTTTTTTAGGGGCCATCGCCGCAGCTTTTGCCATGGCCTATACATCCCTTGAAAAAGGTCATGTATCGGTGAGTTTTGTGGTTGCACTATTCCCCAAAAGGATTCAGGGGCTCATTGAAAGTATTACCCACCTGTTCGGCGTATTTCTTTTTGTACTCATTGCCTGGCAGTCTGCAATTTACGCAAACGACCTTCGCCTGTCCGGGGAGGTATCCCTGACCCTGGAACTCCCCTTTTATCCATTTGTGTATGGCATCGCTTTTTCCGCGGCCGTCGTCTGCCTTATATTGATATCTGACCTATCCAAAAACGTTCGGAAGATGATCGGAAAATGAGCCTCACAACCACTGGAATCATCGGAATTATCGTTCTGGTCATCCTTTTGTATTCCAAAATGCCCGTGGGGTTTGCCATGGGTTTCGTGGGACTCATCGGATTCGCTTATGTGGTTAATTTCAATGCAGGTCTGAATCTCATGGCCCGGGATGTATGGGATGTTTTTTCTTCGTACAATTTGACCGTTATCCCCCTCTTCGTGTTTATGGGTCAGATCGCCTTTTCCGCCGGCATCAGCCGCAGACTCTATGATTCCGCATATGTTCTCCTGGGCCACCGTCGCGGCGGTCTCGCCATGACCACCGTGGGTGCCTGTGCCGCATTC
Source organism: Desulfobacterales bacterium (assembly GCA_030145345.1). Lineage (GTDB taxonomy): Bacteria > Desulfobacterota > Desulfobacteria > Desulfobacterales > UBA11574 > JAAXQD01. Next base: position 989 of record JAQYVT010000068.1, on the reverse strand, counting down.
TCCGCAATATGCGGCTCGACCAATGCAACGGCAGCGACCATGGCCACCGTTGCCCTTCCTGAAATGAAACGATACGGCTACGATATGGGGCTTGCCACCGGTACCGTGGCTGCAGCCGGAAGCCTCGGAATACTGATACCGCCCAGTGTGATTTTTATCGTGTACGGCATTATCACCGAACAATCCATCGGCAAGCTGTTTGCGGCCGGTATTCTTCCGGGAATTCTCCTCAGTTTTCTTTTCCTCATGACCATTCATCTGCGTGTCATGAAAAATCCTTCCCTGGCACCGCCGGGTCCGAAAACCAGCTTCAGTGAAAAAATCAGGTCCTTTGCCGGTGTCCTCGAAACTTTAATCCTGTTCGGTCTGGTTATGGGCGGTATTTTTTGGGGGTTTTTCACCCCCACCGAAGCGGCGGCCACCGGTGCTTTTTTGACCCTTCTCATCGCCCTGCTCCGGAGACAACTCTCTTGGCAGGGATTTGCAGAGGCCGTTGCCGACACCACCAAAATCAGCTGTATGATCATGGTCATTGTCACCGGCGCAGTGATATTCGGACATTTCATGGCGATTACCAGAATCCCCTATGAACTCGCCGAACAGGTGGGTTCTCTTCCCCTTCCCCGCCATGCCATCATTGGAATGATTATTCTGGTCTATCTTGTGGGGGGCTGTTTCATGGACGCACTGGCCATGGTCATGCTCACCGTCCCCATATTTTTTCCCGTGGTTCAGGCCCTTGGTTTCGACCCGATTTGGTTTGGGGTGGTGATTGTCCTGATAACGGAAATGGGCGTGATTACACCGCCGGTGGGGGTCAACGTGTATGTTGTCTACGGAGTGGCCAAAAACGTACCCCTGGAAAAGATATTTAAAGGGGTTTTCCCCATGCTATTGGCATTGCTGATCTGCAATGTTATCCTCATCCTGTTCCCTCAGATTGCCCTCTATCTGCCAAGTTTGATGAAATGAGTAGAATGCCTAAAGTG
>JAQYVT010000067.1 GCA_030145345.1 Desulfobacterales bacterium | reverse complement strand
GGCTGTTTCGATTGTAAATCACAAGGGATTCGGGAAACATTGGAACGGCAATCCCCGAAGGATTTTATCGGTTCGCCTGGGGTAGGGTGCATCCCGCCGGGGTTGATTTGACGGCAGCATTCGGCTCCGCAGTTCGTATCAGCCAATACACCGCCGGCACACAAACTCACCGTAAAAATCAGGGTCAAGGCAACACCCATTGTTTTCATCATGTGGTTTTTGTTTCCAACGGCAATATTCTTCATGCTAAAGTCGACATCTCTATTTTATTGGTTCTTCTCCAATTTAGTTGGAGAAGAGGGTCCAAGGATTTGATGACTCAAGGGTGCAAGAGGTCAATGGGAGATGACACACTTATTTTACCCGAATTAACGACAACTAATTGGGAGATGATTTATTTTTTTTAAATTCAGGCGATAATATTCTGAATGATTACTGAAGCCGGAATATACTACATAGTAGTACATGTGTCAATTAAAAAGATGCGGTGGGCACATCCGTTGATCGTCATGTTTCCTGCCGCGGTTAGGGTTTAAATTCCAGGGCAACGTTACACCTTGTTTTAATAAAAATTTTATGTTAACCGATTCATTTATTTCTGTTTATTTCACAGGGACGGACGTTTTTCAAACCGCTCCATGGACAATGTTTTTTCAAACCGTTTAATCACGCCGGAAGCGGATAAAACGATTGTGTTTAAGCGCCCAAGGAAAGAACAGATTTCAAAAAAGGATAAAAATGAAGGCCGCTGTAAATGATATTATGTCTACCCGACTTCACACCCTTTGGCATCATATTCCCATTCGTGAACAGTGAAAATTTTCAGACAAGTGAGCAAAGAAGAACAAAAAAAATATCTGGCATGACGGCACCCAAGACTTTTTGTTTCCATCAAGTTGATTTGACCGCAATTTGGCATTATTTATTAAGATAACACCCTAAGGAGACCATATAAAATGGAAAAGCAGCCATTTTCGATACCCAATATTTCATGCGGCCATTGTGTTATGTCCATCAAAAACGAATTGAATGAACTGGAAGGGGTTCGTTCGGTGGAAGGTAATGCTGAAAACAAAAGCATTACCGTTGAATGGGATTTTCCAGCCACTCTGGAAAAGATCCGGGACACCCTAAAAAAGATTAATTATCCGGCATCATAGCGGGAGCCCGAATTTGGCTGCCTGTCAATGGAAGAGGAACACCTTATATGGATATAAAACCCCTTGATTTTTTGGAAAAAAAATCTTGTCATGAAAACGCACCGGCAGAATCGTTGACCGGCAGTTGCTGACCCGGGAAAAAAAAGGCTCAGTTGAGCCGTCCGGATATGAATCAAGGGTTTATCATTGGTTCGGTTCAGACACCGGCAGGTGATGTACCCAAGATTTCTTCGGATCTGAGCTGGCCGGATCACTGGGGCAGCATTAAGGCACGCTGGGGTGTGCGCCGTATGCATTATACCGTGGATCCGGGTCTTTATGCCCTTGGAGAGCCGGGCGATGGGTCGCCGGTTCTGGTTACGGCCAATTACAAAATGAGTTTTGACCGATTGCGTGAAGCCCTGCCTGGACGAAATGCATGGATTTTGGTTCTGAACACACAAGGGATAAATGTCTGGTGTGCCGCCGGAAAAGGAACCTTCGGGACCGATGAATTGGTTCAACGCATCGAACTCAGCGGATTGAGCCGTGTGGTGTCCCACCGGGAGGTCATTCTTCCCCAGCTGGCAGGTCCCGGTGTTGCGGCGCACACGGTTAGAAAACGCGCCGGTTTCAAAGGGATTTATGGCCCGATCCGGACCGCTGATTTGCCGGCTTTTCTGGATGCCGGTCTGAAGGCAACGCCGGGGATGCGCCGCAAGACCTTTCCGGTTAGGGAAAGGGCCGTTCTAATTCCCATGGAACTGGTGAGTGTTTTAAAATGGTCCCTGGTGATACTGCCTGCTTTTTTTCTGCTTGGAGGATTGGGCGCACCTTCGGGATTTTGGCACGGTGCAATGAACGACGGCCTTTTTGCGGTGCTCAATCTGCTGGGCGCACTGGTGGCCGGAGCGGTTTTAACGCCGATTCTTCTCCCCTGGATTCCGGGTCGCGCCTTTTCGCAGAAAGGTTTGATCATGGGCCTGATAACAACACTGTTTATTACTCTTTTCGGAGCGTTTTATCTTAACATTCGACAAGATTATATGAATATCCTGGCCTGGTTCTTTCTGGCTCCGGCGGTGTCGGCCTATCTTGCTATGAATTTTACCGGCGCTTCGACCTACACATCTCTTTCCGGTGTCAAAAAAGAGATGCGATGGGCTGTACCCCTTGAAATTGTTGGTGGAGTGGCTGGATTGACCCTCTGGGTGGGATCGCGATTTGTCTCTTAAAGACCGATGAAAATGGAAAAGATGATCTATTTAAAAGATGTTGTAACACTTCAATTAAACGAGAAAAATTGCTCGGGTTGCGGTATGTGCATCGTCGTATGCCCTCACGCGGTTCTAAGCATGAATCATGGACAAGTTCAGATCGACAACAGGGATTCTTGCATGGAATGCGGAGCGTGTGCCATGAACTGCCCCACCGATGCCTTAACCGTGCAAGCGGGTGTGGGCTGTGCCGCAGCCGTCATCAACGCAGCGCTGGGCAGAAATGGGGCCTGTTGTTGTGTGGTGGAAACACCCAGCGATTCTGAAAATATCGGCGGCAAAATCTGCTGCTAAAGACGTGCTTGAAAATTAAGCGATCCGCTTACGCCCCCCCCCGAGGGTCTGCATAAGTACTTGTTTAGATGAATAATATTTCTTTTTTTAAAAACATCGGGTCGCAAAAAACAAAAACACCTCTTGACAATTTCGTTTTAAAAAAATAAGAAAACCTCTTTGGTTAATGAGGTTTTAAAAAAATGCCTCAACCGGCATTTTTTTTGCTATGGAATGACCGGATTTATGGGATGGTTGAAATGACGGAATCTGCACTTTTAGATTACATGTATATCTTTCTTTTCCTCGTCGTAGGTTTTATCGGCGGTTTTACGCCGTTTATCCTCAATTGGTTTGTTCGCCCCAAAAGAACCCATTTAAAAACGACACGCAACACCTACGAATGCGGAATGGAAACTTACGGTGATGCCTGGGATTACCGTTACGGCGTCACCTATTATCTTTACGCCCTGATCTTTCTGGCATTTGATGTCGACATCCTGTTTCTGTTTCCGGTGGCTGCAGCCTTTGAAAAAGTGTCGGCTGCGCGAGGAATTATCGAGGTTTTTATATTCTTAGGTATTTTGATCCTTGCCATTGTTTATGCCTGGGTTAAAGGAGTTTTTACGTGGGAGAGGAAAATAAAAGTTCGCTGATCCAACCTGATTTGGAAGCGTATGTAGAACATTTAACGTCTGAATCTTGCAAGCCTGTTATCGAAGACAGCGCAGGGCCCGTATTGCGCATGGAGCTTTCGGACAGGATACTCAAGCTGTGTCAAGCGAATTCCCTTTGGCCCATGACGTTCGGGATTGCCTGCTGTGCAATTGAAATGATGGGAACCGGCATGGCCCGTTTCGATATCTCCAGATACGGATCTGAAGTCTTCAGACCCTCGCCCAGGCAGTCGGATCTGATGATCGTCGCGGGAACGGTCAATAAGAAACTCGCTCCGGTACTTCTGACCCTTTATGAGCAAATGCCGTCCCCCAAGTGGGTCATTGCCCTGGGGAACTGTGCCATTTCCGGCGGTCCTTTCAAGGTAAAGGGAAATTATAATGTCATTGAAGGGGTCGACAAGCTGATACCGGTGGATGTCTATGTTCCCGGATGTCCGCCCCGCCCCGAAGGTCTGCTGGAAGGAATTCTGAAACTTCAGGAAAAGATTGCCGGCGTCCGGCATCCTTTACCTCAAAATCGTCATCCTGGATCACCGTTAAGGAAAGTGAAAGGGTTAAAACTAAAATAATGGCCCCAGAAACCAAAAATTTTAAAGAAGACATCCTGTTTCACGAGTTCAATACAACTGAAACCGACTACAACCAGCGGGGGTATCACCTGGAAGTTGCCCTGGAAGTGAACCAGGTTCGAAAATTTGCCCAGAAAGCTTATGATGAGGGCTTTTATCTGGTCTTTGTAACGGGGTTTCATGTTCTGTCTGAAGAAACAGCGGAAGGGACGACGTCCGGCCTGAATGGGGTCTATCAGTTCGCCAGATATGACCGGCTGTATCGAATTAAGGGTCAAGTCTCGGTGCCGGAGGATATGTCTCTTCCCAGCATATGCGACATTTATCAGGGAGCGAGCTGGCACGAGCGGGAAACCCGAGATTTATACGGTATAAACTTTGAGGGCCATCCCAATTTAAAACCCCTTTTGCTTTCCGATGAAGATCGGGATTTTCATCCGTTGCTGAAAGAAGAAAAAAAATTGAAATCCCTTGAGGCGGTCTCGTGGACCCCTGAAGCTTTAGAATCCGTCGATGCCGACGCCAAGGCCCCGTCGTCCGACAGTATAGATTCGTAACCAATAGAAAAATAAAATGCATTATGCTTGAATCAGATTTCCAGAAACAAAACCGGTTCTTTCTAAATATGGGCCCCCAGCATCCCAGTACCCACGGGGTTCTTTTGATTGTGCTGGAGATGAGCGGAGAATATGTTCTCGATCCCCAACCGGTGCTCGGGTTTGTCCATCGCATGCATGAAAAGATGGCGGAGTCTAGACCGTGTGGGGGGTTTATGCCCAATACCGCAAGAATGGATTATGTCTGCGCCCTTCCGTACAATCACGGGTATGTCTCTCTCATCGAAAGGAAAACGGGCATCGAGGTGCCGAAAAGGGCGGAATACATTCGCGTCATCACCTCGGAGCTTAACCGGGTGGCCAGTCATTTACTCTGGCTCGGCGCCTACCTCCTCGACCTCGGCGCCTTTACCCCCATTCTTTATGGATTCGATGACCGTGAGCACATTCTGGACATTCTTGAAGATATTACCGGTTCCAGGCTGACTTACTGCTATTACCGTTTCGGCGGGGTTTATCAGGACATCGACGATAAGTTTGTGGATGCGACCCGTGCCTTTATCCAGCGTCTGCGCAAACGGTTTGTTATTTACGAAAAACTGGTGACCAAAAATATTATTTTTATCAAACGTACGGAAAATATCGGGATTGTGTCACCAGATATGGCGCTTCGATACGGAATGACCGGTCCGAACCTGAGGGGATCGGGCATTGCGTATGATGTTCGAAAGAATGAACCGTATTCTGTTTATCCCGAATTTGATTTTGAGGTTCCGGTGGGAGCGCAAGGGGATTGTCTGGATCGTTACATGGTTCGCATCCGAGAAATGGAGCAGAGCCTTAGAATTATCGAACAGGCTCTGGACCGGCTTCCCGAGGGACCGGTTCGCGCCAAGGTGCCTAAAAATATTAAACTGAGTCCAGGCGATTGCAATTTCGCCGTGGAAGCGGCCAGGGGAGAGCTTTCATATTACCTTGTAGGAGATGGAACCAGCACTCCCTACCGGTTGAAGGTCCGGGTTCCGTCTTATTCCAACTTGAGCTGCCTTCCGGAGCTGGGACGCGGGATTCTTTTGCCCGACCTGGTTTCTATCCTGGGAAGCTTCGATCTCGTGATACCGGAAATGGATCGATAGAATATTAAATTGAAATGCAGATACTGAATTAACTTATGGAAACGATTTCGATATTACCGCCTGAACTGATCCGGATGCTGATCGCCGTCATCATCATCATATCATTTCTTTTTCTAAACGCCATCATGATGGGGTATCTGGAACGAAAGATTGCCGGCCATGTTCAACGACGCCCCGGCCCCATGGAAGTGGGATTTCATGGTATCTTGCAAATGGTCGTCGATGGCGTAAAGCTTTTGGGAAAAGAGTTGCTGATCCCATTCAATGTGGATCGTACCCTTTTTAGGGTGGCGCCGCTCTTGTCATTTACGCCGGTCATCCTTCCCCTTCTCGTGATTCCATTCAGCGAAAAACTCCAGGCCAGGGACCTGAGCCTGGGCCTCATTTTCATCGTTTCAATGGGATCCGTCAACGTCATGGCGCTTCTGGTCGCCGGATGGGGTTCCAACAACAAATATTCCATGTTCGGTGCCATGCGTGCCGTGGCCCAGTCCATTGCTTTTGAAATACCGATTCTGCTTTCAATGCTTGCAGTGGTCCTCATGTGTAATACATTCAGTCTTAAAGAGATTGTCGGCGCCCAGCAAAAAATATGGTTCGTTGTTCTGCAGCCGGTTGCGTTCCTCATCTACGTCATTGCCGGAGTGGCGGAGACCAACCGCGCGCCTTTCGACCTTCCGGAAGCTGAAAGCGAACTCACCGCAGGATTTCACACCGAATACAGCGGAATGGGCTTCTCGCTCTTTTTCATCGGAGAGTATACGAACATGTTTATCGTGGCTTCGGTGGCGACGGTTCTCTTTTTGGGCGGCTGGCACGGACCGAATCTTCCTTACGGTGAATATTTAGGTGTCGTCTGGTTTTTTCTGAAAGTCTATTTTTTGTTGTTTCTCATGATCATGATTCGGTGGACCTATCCCAGGGTACGATTTGATCAACTGCTTAATTTTGCCTGGAAATATCTCGTACCCTTTTCTTTTGTTAATATCTTAATAACAGCGGTGCTGGTTAAACTATGAAGCAGTATTTTTCAGAAATATATACCGGGGGAAAAAGTCTGGTAGAGGGACTGGGTGTAACCTTTAAGGCCCTTTGCCAACCCATTGTTACCGTCCAGTATCCCAGGGAAGAAATCGACATTACCCCCAATTACCGGGGCCATATCGACCTTGTTCTGGACCCGGAAAAGAACACCTTTTTGTGTATAAGCTGTGGAATGTGTGAAAAGTCCTGCCCTTCCGACTGTATCAAAGTCAAAGGCAAAAAAATGGAAGGTGAAAAGAAAAAAACTCTGGTCCTTTTCGAGTTGGACTTTACCAAGTGCAGCCTGTGTGGAACATGTGTTGAAGTCTGCCCAAAAGACGCACTCGAGTATTCCCAGGAATACAACCTGGCGGCCTTTTCCAGAGAAGCGTTTCACTTCGACATTCTCAAACGGCTGGAGGAGCGGAGAACATGACTTTTTACCAAACCATTGCCGAAGGACTCTTTTTTGCATTCATCCTTCTGGTGATATTGGGAAGCATCCTCACAATAAGAACGAAAATCCTCATGCACACGGTCTTGGGCCTTGCAGTCGCATTCCTCGGTACCGCGGGCATTTATTTCTATCTGGGAAGCATGTTTCTGACATTGATGCAGATCCTCATTTATGTGGGCGCTATTTGTATCGTTCTGGTTTTCGGCATTATGGTGGGATATACCCCCACAGAAGTGGCGGACAAGACCCTTAAAGATTGGCGAAATAAATTTTTGGCCATTTCATCGGCGGTCACCGCCTTTTTGCTTCTCATGGCCTGTGTCCTTAAAACAGACTGGGTTCCTGCACTTGGGGAAATGAGGGATTTTTCGATCACGCACCTGGGAGAAGAATTCCTATACACCTTCTGCCTGGCTTTCGAACTTATATCCATCGTCCTTCTGGTGGCGATCGTCGGATCGATCATCCTGGCCCGGGGAGGCAGGGAGGACGAATATGAAACCATAGAACATTTAAGATCTGCAAAAGGTAATTATCCGAATGATGATGCTCAGTAATAATCTTAACACCTATCTGATTCTGGGTGTATTTCTCCTGATCGCCGGCATTTACGGTTTGATCCAGCACAAGTCCTTTATCGGCATGCTGGTCTCCACCGAGCTGGTTCTAAACGGAGCCGGCGTGAACTTTATGGCGTTTAACCGTTTTCTGGCTCCCGATCCTGCCGTGGGACAGGTGATAACACTTTTCATCATGGGTATCGCCGCCGCAGAAGCGGCCATTGTAGTGAGTTTTATACTTGCTGTTTTCAGAAGGTATCAATCCATCGATCCTAACGAAGTCAAAGAACTTCAGGGATAGGAGAAGGATATAGTCGACCTAAAATTTAGGCATTTTTATGGAAACCATTATAACAAGTAAAATCGTTTTAACACCCCTGATTCCTTTGGTCACGGCGCTTCTCATTATGGGCTCGAAGAACAAACCGAACCTTAGAGAAACATGGTCTGTCTGTGGCGCGCTGCTGACCTTTTTATCCGTGGTCTATTTCTTGCCCCGTCTTTTGGGAGGGGGGTCTTACGAATACACGATGTTTACCCTTTATCCCGGTGTCAGCGTCAAGTTCCAGCTGGACGGTTTGGGTATTCTTTTCGCCGGGACCTCCTCATTCTTATGGATCATGGCGGGATTTTACTGTATGGGCTACATGCGCGGATTGGACGAACACGCCCAGACGAGATTTTACTTCTGTTACGCCGTAGCCGTGGGCGGTGCCATGGGGGCGGCATTTTCCGCAAATCTCTTTACGCTCTACCTGTTTTACGAAATCGTCTCCATATTTACCTATCCTCTGGTGGCACACCACCAAGACGAGGAAGGGTATTTCGGCGGTCGAAAATATATCGTTTATCTCATGTTCGCCTCCAAGGCGTTTCTATTGCCGGCCATGGTCTTGGTTTACGTCCAATGCGGCACCTTGGATTTTGCCATCGGCAATATTGCGTCGGGCATCTTCCCCCACACGGCATCGCCGCTTCTGGTGAAAATCACCTATATTTTGTGTATTTTTGGATTTGCCAAAGCCGCGCTCATGCCGATACACGGCTGGCTACCTGCGGCGATGGTGGCCCCCACCCCGGTGTCCGCATTGTTGCATGCCGTTGTGGTGGTCAAAGTCGGCGTATTCTCCGTTGCCCGGGTGATGCTTTCGGTTTTCGGTGTCAACCTCCTCGACCAACTGGGTCTGGGAACCTTTACGGCCTATCTGGCGTCGTTCACCATCATATTCGCTTCGGTGATCGCGCTGACCCAAAACAATCTAAAAATGCGCCTGGCCTATTCCACCGTCAGCCAGCTTTCTTATATCATTCTCGGTGTTGCCATGTTGACACCCAACAGCATCACCGGCGGAATTATCCACATCACCAATCATGCCTTTGCAAAAATCACCCTCTTTTTCTGCGCAGGGGTAATTTTCGTGGCAACCCGTAAAAAAAATGTGTCGGAGCTGGGGGGTATCGGCTGGAACATGCCCTTTACCATGATCGCCTTCGGTCTCGCTTCCCTGAGTATGATCGGCGTCCCGCCGGTGAGCGGTTTTGTAACAAAATGGTTCCTGGCACTGGGAACACTGGATATTCATAATATGATCCTGTTGTCGGTGATCCTGGTGAGCAGCCTTCTCAACGCAGGCTATTTCGTACCGGTTTTTTATACATCCTTCTTTGGGAAACGGCCTCCCGAAGACAACCCATCCATGGGCTTTCTTGAAGGAACCCCCTTGATCATGCTCATGGTGATTCCTTTGTTCTTTACGGCGGTTGCTTCGGTTCTGTTTGGCGTCTATCCGGATCTATTCCTTAAAATAATCAATCTAATGGTGGCAAGATAATGTTACTACGAATACTCAATTACCTGAACGAGCACTCCCGGATGCTGAAAATGCTGTTTTTCGCCTTCCTGGCCCTTACCGTGGTGTTCGATTTTTACGCGGAAAGACATGCACCCCATTTTTTCGGTGATTCCATCATCGGTTTCTGGTCTGGGTTCGGCCTTCTGGGATGTCTTGGGATGATCGTGGTCTGGAAAGGACTCTCCCATGTCTGGTTAGCCAAAGAGGAAGATTATTATGATAAGTAGTACGATCTTCATTCATCCGGCCACTTGGTTTCTGATGGGTGCCGTTCTTCTCCCTTTTTTAAACAAAAGGGCGGGACTGAAGAAAGGGGTGCTTATCGCTGTTCCGGTCATCGCTTTTACAGTGATCCACTGGCTTCCGGACAGCTTCGGCCAGGTTTCCTATATGGGGTTTGATCTGGTTTTCGGAAGGGTCGACCAGCTGACACGCGTATTTCTCCACGTTTTTACAGTAATGGCCATCATCGGCTGTATCTACGGGCTCCATGTCAAAGAGACCGGCCAGCATATTGCGGCGTTTCTTTACGTTGCCGGATCTCTGGGCGTCACACTTTGCGGCGATTACCTGACCCTGTTTATCTTCTGGGAGCTGATGGCCTTTGCTTCGACCTTCCTGGTCTGGTACCGGAAAAAAACACGATCCATTGAGGCCGGATTCAGATATTTGCTGGTTCATACCACCGGCGGACTGGTTCTCCTCGGGGGCATTTTTCTGCGGTATAAGAACATCCATGATTTAAGCTTTGTGCAGATTGCGGCCAACGGCGCCACATTCGCCGATTATCTCATCATGATCGGATTTATGCTTAATGCCGCTGTTCCGCCCATCCACGCATGGCTTCCCGACGCATATCCCGAAGCTTCCGTCACCGGTGCCGTTTTCATGTGTGCCTTCACCACCAAGACAGCGGTGTATGTTCTGGCCCGGGGTTTTCCGGGATTTGAAGCACTGGCGATCCTGGGGGCCATCATGACCGTTTACGGAGTCGGATACGCTGCCATTGAAAACGATGCACGACGGATTCTTGCCTATCATATTGTATCCCAGGTGGGCTACATGGTCTGCGGGGTCGGCATCGGAACCGCCATGGCCGTTAACGGGGCCATTTCCCATGCCTATGCCCACATTATTTACAAAGCCCTGCTCTTTATGGGTGTCGGCGCCGTGCTGGAAATGACCGGAAAAACGAAACTCAATGAACTCGGCGGATTATACAAACAAATGCCGTTGGCGATGATCTTTACGGTGATCGGCGGAATTTCAATTTCGGGCTTTCCCCTCACCAGTGGGTTTATCAGCAAATCGATGATTATCGCCGCCGCCGGTGAAAGCCACCGAATCGGCCTGTTGCTGATGATGACCCTGGCCGCGGTGGGTACGTTTCTCTCGGTGGGAATCAAACTCCCGTATTTTATATGGTTTGGCAAAGACTCGGGGGTCCGGGCAAAGGATGCGCCATGGAACATGAACCTGGCCATGGGCATCGCGGCATTTTTGTGCTTTTTCTTCGGGATCTACCCGGAGTACCTTTACAAGATGCTTCCCTTTCCGGTCAATTATCATCCGTACACCGCGTACCATCTGTCCGAGACCCTGCAGATTCTGGGATTCACCGGTCTGGGCTTTTACCTCATGGTTAAAAAGCTCAAACCCGAACCCAAAATGAACCTAGACCTGGACTGGTTTTATCGGAAGGGCGCAAGGGTGTTCATGGTGTTTGCCTCCCGGCCGGTGCTTTCATCCGACGGCTGGGTCAACGACGTGTATAGACGCATCGGGTTCAGACTGACCATGGCCCTGGCAAAGGCCATCTCGTGGTTCGACTGGGAAGGCATCGACTGGACCATCGACGGTTCCGCGCGAGGGGTGGTTGAAGGGGGTAACCGGGTCAGATCCCTCATGACCGGGAAAATCCAGCATTATATCGGCGGTGCCATTGCACTGACGTTTATCATACTGATTATCGTAATGCTTGTCTAGAAGAATTTTTTTGTGGAGTTAGGACGTTTCGTATATGGAACAATATTTGATCTATAATACTTTAAGTTATCCGATTCTGACGGTTTTGGTGTGTGTCCCGCTGTTTGGCGCGATTATAACGCTGGCCATCCGGGGAGACAGAAACCTGAAGATTTGGGGATTGCTGGTGACGCTGGTTACGGCAGCACTTTCTTTGCCCCTCTATACCAGTTTTGACCTGACAACGGCGAAATATCAGTTCGCAGAATTCAGCGACTGGATCCCGTTTGTAAATATCGACTACGTTCTGGGGGTCGACGGCATCAGTGTTCTTTTGGTGCTCCTCACCACGCTGATCATGCCCCTGTGTATTCTCTGCTCGTGGACCTATATCAAAGAGCGATTCAAAGAGTTCATTTGTGTCCTCCTCCTCATGGAAGCCTCCATGATCGGGGTTTTTATCAGTTTGAATACGGTTCTTTTCTTTATCTTCTGGGAAGCGATGCTGGTTCCCATGTACCTCCTCATCGCTGTTTGGGGCGGTCCCCGCAAAGATTATGCATCCATCAAATTTTTTCTTTACACCCTCATCGGAAGCATCTTTCTCTTTGTCGCCATCATCGCGCTTTATGTGACGACCGGTACGTTCTTTATCCCGGAGTTGATGACACACCATTACAGTTTCAGCTATCAGATGTGGATTTTCTGGGCCTTTACACTGGCCTTTGCGATAAAGGTTCCCATGTGGCCCCTTCACACATGGCTTCCTGCAGCCCATGTGGAGGCACCCACGGCAGGAAGTGTTATTCTGGCAAGTATCCTGCTTAAAATGGGGGGGTACGGTTTTTTACGATTTTGTCTTCCAATGGCGCCGGGGGCAACGGCATACTGTATGCCCTATTTGATCGCACTCTCCATTATGTCCATTGTTTTCGGGGGCTATCTTGCCCTGGGCCAGAACGATATAAAGCGCCTGATCGCATACTCCAGTGTGGGCCACATGGGGTTTGTCACATTGGGGATATTCCTTTTGAACGACGCCGGTATCAAGGGCGCTATCCTGCAAATGATCAACCATGGTATTACCACCGGAGCCCTCTTTATCTGTGTCGGTATCATCTATGAACGGACTCACAGCCGTGAGATCTCGGACAATTCCGCCCTGGGGATGATGATGCCCATCTACGTGTCCTTTCTGGTGATATTCTCTCTATCTTCTTTGGCTTTTCCCGGCACCAACAGTTTTGTGGGGGAATTTTTGGTCCTAATGGCGTCCTTTTCCAAGTACAAAATCGTGGGCGGGTTTGCGGTTATCGGCGCAATTCTGGCGGCGGCGTATATGCTTCGGCTGGTTCAGAAGATGGTCTGGGCCGATTCGGACGGTCATATGCATCATGGCGAAAAATCACATCTGTCTGACCTGAACTTTAGAGAGACCGCCACATTGGCGTTTCTAACCATCTTTGTTTTTTGGATCGGATTCCATCCGGCACCTTTTTTGAAAGTTATGGATGCCAGCACCACTCACCTCCTCCAGCAGTTGGAGTCGGGCATGAACGTTCTTCCGGCCGGACACGGTGAACCCCATGCGATTCTAAACGGGGTGGGTGAATCGATTAAACATGTGTTGGCACTTAAATAGAATGGATTGTAAATAGTATGGCACTGTATCTACCCGAACTGACATTGCTTTTTATGGCCCTGGTCTTCTTTTTTGTTTCAATGGGAAATCTAAAAGCGTCCCGTTTGCGAAGCCTTGGCCTTCTCCTTTCCGCCGTTGCGGTCATGGCATCCGTATATTCCTATGGACTTAAAGGCTCTCTTTTCTTCGATGCCTACCGTGTGGATGCTTTTTCTCAGCTATTCAAGGTGATCATAACCTTTGGTCTATTTATTGTGATCTATCTGGGAGAAGGGCTTTACGGTATCGACGATACCCTTCGGCCTGAATATTACCTTTTTCTGACCATCAGCGCATTCGGACTCGTTAGCATGAGCAGTGCCGTGGAGCTGATTACCATCATCATCTGTCTTGAAATCTCTTCCTTTGCACTCTTTATCATCATTCCGTTCCGGAAAAAGGGGGCATACCGGGAACAGATGGAAGCGGGCATCAAATATGCGCTGTTCGGGGTGGCAGCATCGGGAATAACCCTGTACGGTATGAGCTATATCTTTGGAATGACCCACACCACATACCTTGCCGATCTTATGAAAATAATTCCCGGGGTCATCCTTAAAAAACCCCTGATGCTCATCGGCCTGGTGATGCTTCTTTCCGGTTTCTTTTACAAACTGGCCCTCTTCCCCATGCACTTCTGGGCGCCGGATGTATACGAGGGGGCTGCCAATGAAACTTCCAGCTTTGTGGCCACCCTCCCCAAAGTGGCCGCCGTGGCATTGTTGATCCGACTGATCACCCTGGCGGGTGCCGAGGTCGGCCAGTTTACCTGGGTTATGATGATTTTTGCCGTACTCTCCATGACCTTCGGCAACTTATCCGCCCTTGTGCAGACCGATTTAAAACGCCTGCTGGCATACTCCAGTATTGCCCACGCCGGTTATTTGATGATCGGTCTCCTTTGTGCCAGTGAATTGGGATACCTTTCGGGGATATACTATATTGCCGGTTACCTTTTTATGAATCTGGCCTGCTTTTTTGTTATTTACCACCTGGCGCCCCAGGGGGAAAATATTTCCTTTGATGGTCTTACAGGACTCTATAAACGGTCACCCCTGATGGCCCTCACCCTGGCGGTCAGCGCCTTCGGTATGGCCGGTATTCCCCCGACCATCGGTTTTACCGGAAAGCTTTTTATTTTCACCGCCGCCATTAAAAAAGATATGTACGCCCTGGTTATCCTTGCGGTGATCAATACCGGTATTGCAATTTTCTACTATCTTAAAATGGTCCGGGCAGCCTATACCAGTGTGGATGAACAGCTTTCGCCGCTGAATCTCCGGGTTTCCACATCGGTTCTCGGGATCTTTTTCATCGTCATCATTATTCTGCTGGGCATATTCCCCCAGGGGTTTATCGATTTTGCGAAGGAAGCGGTTGCAGCCGTTATATAGCGCCAATCCAAAATGAGAAAAACGTTTAACACTTCGAATCCGTTGTTCTTTTTCCCTCAAAATTCGTCCGCCTTCAAAGGATAGGAGCCAAGGTGGCCATGTCGCTGGTGGTAGTTCCTCGAAAAGACATTACATCCATTCAAGCCGGCGACAAAATTATTCCGATCAATTAAACACGTTAGTTACTTAAAATTGAATTTTGTGCTTTTTTGACAAAACTTTTTCCATCCTGCCACAAAGGCACCAAGACACGAAGAAAGAACAATAAATATATCCTTTGTGGCAAATATTTTTGGTTCCGGTTTGTCCGGGTTAGGAGAAAAGAAGATGGAAAAGAAAATTCTGTTGGCCGTGGATGATTCCCGGCACTCAAGAAATGCGATTCGCTATGCTGTTCACGTATCTTCATCTGTCAAAAACTTACATTATGTTCTCTTTCATGTTCAGCCGGCGATATCCCTTTTTTTGAAGGATGAGGCCAAGAAAAGCTTAACGGCGAAAAGCGAACTGGATAATGTGCTGAAAAAGAATGATCAATCCGCTCGCCGTCTTCTCGAGAACTACCGAGATGAAATGGCGCAGATGGGAATTGTTCCCGATCGGATCGAAATGGTCACCCGAACGAGAAATTTGGGCTTGGCCAAAGATATCATCGATTTTGGTCAAAACCGAAATTTTGACGCCATTCTGGTCGGTCGCAGGGGCTTATCGCGCCTTCAAGAGATGTATATGGGAAGTGTAACCTCCAATGTGCTGGAACATTCACGGGTCATTCCGGTTTGGCTGGTGGATGGTGACGTCACCACCACCGAAATTTTGCTGGCCATTGACGGCTCTGAAAGCTCCCTGCGCACCATAGATCACGTCCGTTTCATGATTTCCAATAATTCAGAAGTCCATTTAACCCTATTACATGTTACCAGCAGTGCTCGAAATTTTAATCTGGATCAAGAACCCAACCCGGAGTTGGAAGAAATCGTTGCCCGCGGTGACACGGCGAATATCGAGCAGTTTTATCCCCATGCAAAACAAAAGGTTAAAGAAGTTGGGATTTCTGAAGACCAGATTGAGATGAAAACCGTCAAAGGCGGCCGTCAAGCCGGAAAAGCCATACTCGATTTTGCCCGGAAAGGAAATTACGGTACCATTGTTATCGGCAGACGCGGTATTAACAAAGCATTTTTCATGGGCAGTGTTTCCCGATATATCATCAACAGGATTTCAAATCGCGCCCTTTGGATTGTTCCATAATGTCTCTATTCAGAGATTTTAAAAATAAAATGAAATAGAGCGTATTTCATTACCGAAAGAATGCAACACATGATTGAATGTTTGAACCATGGGCAGTGAACTGTTGGGTGCCAATCGATCGATTGCGTCATAGATCATAGATTTTTAATTGAAAAAAACATCTACAAAGAAAGGATGTTCCATGAGAAAGCATTTTGATATGGGTTCGACAATCGTCATCATCGTTACGTTTATTTTATTCATCCTGGCGTTATTTACCAAAGGGTTTACTCAGGATCTTTTATTGGAAGCCGGCGTATTTTTGGTCTCCGTGAAGCTTATCATGATGGCATATTATAACAGTGTTTACATAAAATCCATTGAAAATGAATTAAAGGAAATAAAGGGGCTATTGGAAGAAAAGTCATAAAATTTAGTTCGCAATATTGGATATAGGACTACCAAGGAGGTCGGTGTTATGGAAACTAAAAACGCTGTGTACTTTCAAATCAAGCGTGTTGTTTGGGTGATATCTATTCTTTTGTTTTTTGCGGGGTATACCAATGCCGAAGAACATCTTTCCAAAGGAGAAAGCGTATATGTTTCGATTTATTCCAATGTTTATTCGGGGGTTAAGCTTCATGCTTTAGAGCTTTCCGGGATGTTAAGTATCCGCAACACAGACCCAAAATATTCGATTTCCATCCAAAAGGCGGACTATTACGACTCAAAAGGTAAATTATTAGAACGATATATAACGCAACCATTAAAACTAAAGCCACTTGAATCCACACATTTTTTGCTAAAAGTATCTGATAAAAGGGGCGGTCCCGGGGCGAATTTCATTGTTCGGTGGCAATCAGGCCAAAAGGTCAACCCTCCGATTATTGAGGGGATCATGTTAAGTACCAGAGCTCAGCAGGGTATATCGTTTATTTGTCCCGGGAAGGTAATATCCGAACATAATGATTAATTAGTTTCCATCCATAAATGGCCCTTTTTGCCCGGATCTGCGTTCTCCGAGGGTTTCCGGCTGCGGCATACAGGGAGTATGCCTCACCGAAAACCCTTGTGCCTGCCCCGTGAAATGCGAAGCATATTTAACTGGGGCGGCCTTGAGCCGGACAAAAATTGCTCATTTATGAATTGGAAACGCAACATGCCCATTTAACAATTGTGGATGGACACTAATTAGATGAGACCTAGGAATGTCAAAAAATAGACGAGCATTCGATTTATAAAGACGGAAAATAATGTTTAAAATCAATAAAAACATTTATTTATATATTATATTGATGCTATGTGTGCTGGCTGGGTGCGCTAGGTTGCCCAAGAATTTCGAACGCCCCGAGTCCTATGCCTTTACCGATACAAAAGACACCCGTATCGGTAAAGCCCAGCACCATGAAATGATGGACCATCCCGGCCAATCCGGGTTCCTGCTCCTTGGCAGTGGTCTTGATGCCTTTGTGGCTCGCGCCGTATTGGCCATGAGTGCCGAACGCAGTATTGATGCCCAATATTACCTTTTTCACAACGATCTAACGGGAAAGCTGCTCATTTATCATCTGCTCAAAGCGGCAGATCGGGGGGTTCGGGTTCGACTCCTCGTCGATGACATGGATCTTTCAGGCCGGGATCTTGGAGCGGCGGCACTCGACAGCCATCCCAACATGGAAGTGCGGATATTTAATCCATTCAGCCGCAAAACCGGCCGTAGTATACAGTTTGTGACCCGCCTGGGTTCGGTGACCCGCCGCATGCACAACAAATCCTTTACGGTGGACAATCAGGCAGCCATCGTGGGGGGGCGAAATATCGGGAACGCGTATTTCGAAGCGGACCCGGAACTCGCCTTCAGCGATCTGGATGTCCTGGGCGTCGGGCCGGTCGCCCAAAAAGTCTCGGCTTCCTTTGATCGGTATTGGAACAGTGAACTGGCCTATCCCGCATCGGTACTTACCAGAAAGACACCTTCTTCGGAAGAAATCGAACAGAAACGACAAGAATTGGACGAATACGT
>JAQYVT010000003.1 GCA_030145345.1 Desulfobacterales bacterium | reverse complement strand
ATCCCATTTTCAGGGATAAATTGAGGTTATGAAGTCAAAATCCGATACAACAAAGACACTTATTATCGCGTTTCAGCCAGCCTTATACGATACAGAGCCCTTTCCAGAGCTGCTCTGGCCCTGTTAAAATCGATATCTTCGGCCCTTTGTTTTGCCAAACGCTCCTGAGCGCGTTCCATGGCAGATTGGGCACGATCAACGTCGATATCTCTTCGCCGCTCAGCAGATTCTGCCAGTACGGTAACTTTATCCGGCAATGCCTCTGCAAACCCGCCACTGACAAAAATGAATTTTTCAACCCCTTTGGCATCCGTATAATGCATCGTACCTGTTTTCAGGGTTGTCAAAAAGGGCGTGTGGCCAATCAGCACACCAAACTCTCCCAAGCTGCCGGGCGCCACCGCAATCTGGACGTCCTCGTCAACGACATACTTCTCCGGGGTGACAACTTCTAATCTTATATTTCCAGCCATGGTATACCCTTATTTTCTCTCTGCTTTATTCGGCTCCAGCCATTTCTTCGGCTCTTTCGATAACCTCTTCAATGCCCCCGACCATATAAAATGCCTGTTCCGGAATATCGTCATGCTTGCCGTCGCAAATCTCCCTGAACCCCCGGACAGTATCTTCGATCTTTACATAGGAACCACTTTTTCCCGTAAAGGCCTCGGCAACATGGAACGGCTGTGACAAAAACCGCTGAATTTTACGTGCCCTGCCCACGGTAATTTTGTCTTCGTCGGACAATTCTTCCATACCCAAAATTGCGATAATGTCCTGAAGTTCCTTATATTTCTGAAGTATCATCTGTACCTGTCGGGCAACGTCGTAATGCTCTTCCCCAATGTATGCCGCATCGAGAATTCTGGACGTCGAATCCAGGGGATCCACCGCCGGGTAAATCCCGAGTTCAACGATCTGGCGTGACAAAACCACCGTTCCGTCAAGGTGGGCAAAGGTCGTTGCAGGTGCCGGGTCCGTCAAGTCGTCCGCGGGCACGTACACACATTGAACCGCCGTGATGGAACCTTTGTCCGTCGATGTAATACGTTCCTGGAGTTCGCCGAGGTCAACCGCCAGTGTCGGCTGATACCCCACCGCTGAAGGCATACGGCCAAGAAGCGCAGAAACTTCCGAACCCGCCTGGGTAAAACGGAAGATATTGTCGATAAAAATCAGTACGTCCTGTCCTTCTTCATCCCGGAAATACTCCGCAGCCGTCAGAGCGGAAAGGGCAACCCGGGCACGGGCTCCTGGAGGTTCCGTCATCTGCCCATAGATCAAGGCCGCCTTGGGCAACACCCCGGAATCCTTCATTTCATGATAAAGGTCATTCCCTTCACGGGTCCGTTCCCCCACACCGGCAAACACGGAAATACCACCGTGCTGCATGGCAATGTTGTGGACCATTTCCATCATGATAACGGTTTTACCGACGCCGGCCCCGCCGAACATCCCCATCTTGCCGCCTCTGGGAAAGGGAACCAGGAGATCGATAACTTTAACGCCGGTCTCGAGAACGCGAACCGACACGTCCTGCTCGGTAAATTTGGGAGCTTCCCGGTGTATGGGCATCATTTTTTCCTGGCTGACCGGGCCGAGTCCGTCCACCGGTCGTCCGACGACGTTAAGAACCCTTCCGAGCCCTGCTGCACCCACCGGCATCATGATATCACTGCCGGTATCCTTGACTTTCTGCCCCCGGACCAGACCGTCGGTGACATCCATAGCGATGGTACGAACCACATTGTCACCCAGGTGCTGTGCAACCTCCACAATAAGATTGTCCGGCTCATCGTTGATGGCGGGATTCGTAATCGCAAGTGCCGTATAAATCGACGGCAGATTGCCCTGTTCGAACTCCACGTCGACGACAGGCCCCATAACCTGCGTAATCTTTCCTAAATTTTCTCCCATCTAAAGACCTCCTATTTAACTGCGGTATTTTATTTTTTTATTTAGCCTTTAAGCGCCTCGGCACCACCGACGATATCCATCAACTCTGCGGTAATCGCCGCCTGTCTCGCCTTATTATATAGCAGAGTGAGGTTCTCGATCATATCTTTGCAGGCTTTGGTGGCATTGTCCATCGCTGCCATTCGGGCGGCGTGTTCGCTGGTCGATGTCTCCAACAATGCACTGTATAGTTGAACATAAACGTTCTTTGGAAGCAATTCCCCCAAAAGTTCCGGGGGTGACGGTTCACAAATATGCTCTGCAAGATAGGATGTTTCTTCCCCTTCCGTCTCTGCCTCAGCAGATTCGATGGGCAGTATTGGGAGCATCTGTTTCAATACCGGTGCCTGCCTGGCCATACTCACAAATTCCGCATAAACAATGTAGACCTCATCAAAAGTTTTATCCAGAAACCCTTGGATAAGCTTCTGCCCGGAACTCACTGCAATGTTAAATCCGAACCGGCTACCAACGACGCCGACATGTTCGCTGAGGATTTCATATTTATTTCTCCGGCACCAGTCGCGGCCTTTTTTTCCGAAGTTGGTAAAT
Organism: Desulfobacterales bacterium; assembly: GCA_030145345.1. Classification (GTDB taxonomy): domain Bacteria; phylum Desulfobacterota; class Desulfobacteria; order Desulfobacterales; family UBA11574; genus JAAXQD01. The sequence continues at coordinate 73,738 of JAQYVT010000003.1, read as the reverse complement.
ACAACCTCAATGCCTTGCGCTTCTTTTTCCTTTTTAAACGCCTGGGCCTTTGATATAAGGTTCGAATTGAAACCACCGCATAAGCCTTTATCGGACGTACACAAAACAAGGTTTATTCTCTCGACTTCCTCTCGTGCCTCCAGCAAGGGATTGGTCTCCTCCCCGGCCTTTTCAGCAAGGCTTCCCAAAACCTCGGAAAACTTACCGGCATAGGGGCGGAAACCATCCATACTTTCCTGGGCACCGCGTAGCTTGGAAGCCGCAACCATGTTCATGGCCTTTGTGATCTGCTGAGTCTTTTTAACCGCAGCTATCTTCATTTGAACATCTTTTAATGTCGCCATAGACTTTAGCCCTTATCGCATCTCTCTGTTTGAGGTTATTACCGCACTTTTTCAGCCTTGGCCGAATTTACAACAAAAACCATAACCTCAGCTATTTAATCGTATCCTGAAATTCCGCATCATAGGCCGTTAACGCCTCGGTCATCAGCTTGTCGAGATCTTCCGTAAACGCTTGTTCCTCCCTAAGACCTTCAAAAAGCTGTGAATATCTGTCTTCAAGGAATGTGTAAAGTCCCGCCTCGTACTTGGCCAGCACAGCCACCGGATACTTGTCTAGAAAGCCCCGGGTTCCGGCAAACAGGATCGAAACCTGTTTTTCCATGGAGAGCGGCTGATATTGGGGTTGTTTTAAAATTTCCACCAGACGTTCACCTCGGGTCAGCTGCCTCTGGGTGGCCTTGTCGAGATCGCTGCCAAATGCCGCAAACGCTTCAAGTTCTCGATATTGGGCCATGTCGAGCCGCAACGTACCGGCCACCTGCTTCATGGCCTTTACCTGGGCGGCGCCCCCCACGCGGGAAACAGACAGTCCCACATTGATCGACGGTCGTACACCGGCAAAAAAGAGCGCGGGTTCAAGATATATCTGTCCGTCGGTAATGGAAATAACATTGGTGGGAATATAGGCGGAAACGTCACCGGCCTGGGTTTCAATAATCGGCAAAGCAGTCAAGGATCCGGCACCCAGTTCATCGTTCAACTTGGCAGACCGTTCAAGCAACCGAGAGTGGTTGTAGAAAATGTCGCCGGGATACGCCTCGCGTCCCGGAGGACGTCTTAAAAGAAGAGAGACTTGGCGATAGGCTACAGCCTGTTTGGACAGATCGTCATAGATAATCAGAGCATGCATTCCTTTGTCCCTGAAATATTCGCCCATGGCACAGCCCGCGTATGGCGCAACATACTGCAAGGTAGCAGGATCACTGGCACACGCAGCAACGATCGTTGTGTATTCCATGGCGCCATGTTTTTCCAAAATCGCATGGACCTGGGCAACCGTCGATTTTTTCTGACCGCAGGCCACATAAATGCAGTAAATGTCCGTCTCTTTCTGGGCTAAAATGGCATCCACGGCCACAGCAGTTTTACCGATCTGGCGGTCACCAATAATCAGTTCGCGCTGCCCGCGTCCCACCGGTGTCATGGCATCGACGGCCTTCAACCCGGTATAACACGGTTCATGCACGCTTTTTCGGTCAATAACCCCCGGTGCCACCATCTCTACCCTGCTGGACTCTTTGGCCTCGATGGGCCCCTTGCCGTCCAGAGGTTCCCCCACCGCAGAAACCACGCGTCCCAACACGGCTTCACCCACCGGGACCTGAGCGATTCTGCGTGTCCGTTTGACGATATCGCCCTCTTTGATGTGGATGTCTTCGCCCATGATGGCGACACCCACGTTATCCTCTTCAAGGTTCAGCACAAGCCCGAGGATTCCGCCGGGAAATTCAACGAGCTCCAATGCCATGACCGCCTCCAGGCCGTATACCCTGGCGATACCATCACCTACGGACAAGACCGTTCCGGTTTCACTCAACTCGACTTTTTTGTCATAATCCGTAATCTGCTCTTTAATGATCTGACTTATTTCTTCGGCTCTTAATTCCATTATATGCTCTCACCCCTTTTTAAAGATTCCCTCATATTGAGTAATTGTGTTTTGATACTACCGTCAAGAACCAAATCGCCTATTCTGGAAACAATTCCCCCGATAAGCCCGGGATCCTGATCCACTTCCAGGATAATATCTTTACCTGTCTTTTTCGACAGAGTTGTACGGATCTTTTCAACGGTCCCGGATGAAAGTTCCGATGCCGATACCAGACTGGCGCGTACAACGCCTTTAAGCTCGTCCGCCAGCTTTTGATAAAAATCATTGATATCACCTACAAACTCAAACCTTCCCTTGTCGAACAACAATAGCAGGAAAGATGCCATAATTTTGGAAATGGCGACTTTATCAATGACCGTCTTTAAAACCTTCTTGCGTCCTGACGTACCATAAAGGGGATTGCAAATGGCCTGCTCAAGCTCCGCTTCCTTGGACATTAATTGGGTAAATCCGTCAAGTTCTTCCCCATAGGTTTCCGCCTGACCGTCCTCTTTGCCTATGATCAAAAGTGCCTTGGCATAACGCCGTGCGATCGTCAAATTTTTCACTATGCCACCACCTTTTCTAAATATTCATCCACCAATTTTTCCTGATCTTGAGCGGTAATTTTATTTTTTATGATCTCTTCCGTCTTTACCAGAGCCTTATCCAAAATTTCTTCCTGAAGTTTTACTTTGGCCTGCTTGAACTCATGCTCAATATTACGCTGGGCCTGTTCCTCCAATTTCTCAGCCGCTTGTTTCGCCTCATCGATGATTCTCGCCTTGGCTTCGTTCCCTTGCCGGATATAATCTTCGATAAGCTTTTGAGCTTCCTGCTCTAATTGGGAAAATTTTTTATTATATTCCGCCAGCTGTTTTTCGGCCGCCTTCTTCTTTGTTTCCAGTTCGTCGAGTTGATCCTTAATCCCTTTAATCCTGGAATTGAGTGCCTGGGATGTCGGCTTTCTTAAAAGAAGGAACAGACCGATGGCCAAAACCGAAAAGTTCATGACCTTGTAAGTATCCGTCGCCATCCATCCTTTTGACTCGCCCCCAGATTCTGAAGATGCCATGGACACCCCTATTAAACAAAAAAAGAGCAACGCCATGAAAACCACCATGACCGGCCCTTTTTTAAAAATCAGTCGCTTGAGGCGATTGCCAGAAATTTTCTTCATTAAACAGCCCTCCCCAAAATTTTCTCACTGATCGCATTGGCAAAGGTATCGACCTCTTTCTGTAGCGCTGATCGAACGTTCTCTGCATCCTTTGCGATTTTTTCGCGGATCTCGGCAAGATTTGCTTGAGCCTTTTGATTAATTTCTTCTATTATTTTCCTTTCTTCCTCGGCAGCCTCTTTTAGCAAGGCCTCTTTTTCAATCGATCCTTGGCCCCTGGCCGTCTTAATCCCGGAAACAAAGGCATCGTCTTTGTCTTTTGCATCTTGGTCCAGCTTTTCGATATTCTGCTCAAGGCTTACGACCTTTTCTTTCCTTTGGATGAGTATCTTACGAATCGGCTTGTATAAAATGACGTTCAATGCCCAAATAATGATCAGAAAATTTGCGATCTGGACAAAAAGCGATCCGTCCGGAATCACGGTAACGCCGCCGGCACCGATGGCGACGCCTTTAAAGGAGAATAGAGATGCTGTAGCGAACAGCGTGTACACGGTAGGATTTTTCAGGTTTAAACTGGAAATTTTCATCAATAGACCCCCCCAATAGCTGAAACCTGTTTATGCACTCTTTTTAAATATTACGACCACTCATGCTTTAATCGTATTTTAAACACGGCGGTCTATAACATCAGCTATAAATGTTGTCAAAGGTTTTTTTTTATAAATTTGTCAATTTTTTTTCTAACCCCCGGGCGATCCTTATTGTTCGTAAAGGAACCGCCGCATACTGATGTTCAGCAACAAACCGATGCAAATCATTGTGGTAATGACCGATGAACCGCCATAACTGATGAAGGGCAGTGTCACACCGACAATCGGCATCAGGCCCATGGTCATACCGACATTAATAAAAACATGCCAGAATATCATTGCGGTAACTCCGACGGCAAGGATCGTTCCGAAGGGTTCCCGGCATCTGTAGGCGATGTTCAATCCCCAAATAATGAGCGATAGAAAAAGGCAGAGAACGAGCAAAGAGCCCATAAGACCCCATTCTTCGGCCAAGACCGAAAAAATGAAATCGGTATGCTGCTCGGGTAAAAAAGAAAGGGCGTTTTGAGTCCCTTCTAAAAATCCCTTGCCGGCAATCATACCGGAACCGATGGCAATTTTAGATTGTATAATATGGTAGCCGGCACCCAGGGGGTCCCGATCCGGATTTAAAAATGTCAATATCCGCCTTTTCTGGTAACCTTTTAGAAAAAACCAGACCAGGGGGCCGGCAACCGTACACGCAGTGACAAGGAACAAAAGTGATCGACGTTCAATTTTTACAAAAACAGTCACGGAACCGGCGATCAGAACGATCAGCATGGCGGTCCCCAAATCCGGTTGTTTAACGATCAAAATAAACGGAATAACCGTGAGCATGAAAGGGGTCAAAAGTTCTCGTAAGGTTAAACCTCCGGTATCGGCACGTCTGGAAAAATATCTTGTCAGCGAGATTATCACCGCAATTTTTGCAAGTTCCGACGGTTGAATTGAGACAGGCCCCAATATCAACCAGCGCCTTGCTCCGCCCACATGCTTTCCGAATATCAATACAGATATTAAAAGCAACATACAGGCAATATAGATGATGGGCGCCCATCGATCTAATGATTTATAATTAATCAAAAAAGACAGAACCATTACGATAATTCCGACGGAATACCAGATCAACTGCTTGAAATACAACGTTTTTTGCGGCGCTACCGTCGTTGATATCACAGCGCTGTAAAGTGCAATAAGACCCAGGCATGCGATGAATACCGTTAGCCCAAGCAATCCCCAGTCAAAGTATTTTACAAATCGTCGATCGATCATTTCAGCCGCGCTCCTGATACCGGGAACTCGCCCATGATCCACGATAGATGATCCATGATGTTGGATTCAGATTGTCCATAATTGAAAAGAGATGCTATCGATGATAATATTCGCCGGCAACCGCCGGCTCCGTTGAAACCAAATTCCCGCTTGGGTCCGACAAACTGGGGGAATGCCCCAGGTCGCGCGATATTCATTCCAATGAAATGCATGCGCTGTTGTCCTTTGAAGGTCAGCAGATTTCATCGGGGCTTACGGTTGCAGTTCATCTTTTTTTAAGTAGGTTCTGATGATTTCCCTGGCAATCGGTCCCGCCGAGCTTGACCCGTGCTCTCCATGCTCTACAACTACAGTGACAGCGATTTGCGGATTCTCGGATGGTGCATACGCCACAAACCATGCATGCGCTTTGAGGTGGTCGGGCAAATTTTTATCAGACCACTTGGGATCCTTGCTGCGCCCAACCACCTGGGCGGTTCCTGTTTTACCGCTGACACTCAGGCCGTCGATATGTGCAATCCGCCCGGTACCTTTTGAGCTGTTCACGACCTCTCTCAGACCTTTTTTAATAATCCTGAAGGGTTGCTTGCCGGCAGGCAGTCGGCCGGCCAACCGCCGCTTGCTTTGAATCACAACCGAACCTTCAGCCGTATTGACGGACTCGAGCACCAAAGGCGTATACAATGCTCCGCCATTGGCCACTGCTGAAGTCAAAACAAGCATCTGCATGGGTGTTGCGAGATTATAGCCTTGCCCGATGGCCACAGAAAGGGTTTCACCGCCCTGCCAGGCAATGCCGGTTCGGCGTTTTTTCCACGCTGCTGTCGGGACCAGACCTGCTTCTTCGTGATCCAGATCGATTCCGGTGAAAGAACCCAGTCCGCAGGCTTTAGCGTACATCGCCAGTCGATCTATGCCCAGCTTTTGACCGACCTGGTAGAAAAAGACGTCACAGGATTCAGCCAATGCTTTAACAACGTTCACATTCCCGTGTCCTCCCCGTTTCCAGCATCGGTAAACACGATTTCCATATTTATAATGTCCAGGGCAGTAAAACGTCGTTTTTTCATCGACGACCCCTTCTTCGAGCCCTGCCATTGCCGTTATAATTTTAAAGGTGGATGCCGGGGGATACGCACCCTGAATGACCTTGTTTTCCAACGGTCTTAACGGGTTGGACACCAGCGTCTCCCATTGCTTATGCGACATGCCGTCCACAAAAATATTCTGATCGAATGAAGGCGCGCTGGTCAATGCGAGAATATGGCCTGTATTTGGATCCATGGCTGCAACGGCACCGGCCTTATCCTTTAAAAGCATTTCCGCTGTTTTCTGCAAGGTGTTGTCGATGGTTAGATAAATGTTATGTCCGGGCTGAGCATCCACCGTTTTTATAATTCTAACAACCTGCCCCATGACATTGACTTCAACCTGTCTCCCCCCCCGCTTCCCATGTAAGAACGACTCAAATATTTTCTCAACACCGAATTTCCCGATATAATCACCACCCTTGCACTCTGGATATTTACCGGATTCGAGTTCTTGAGAATTAATTTCACTCAAATATCCGATTAAGTGCGCGGCACGCTGCCGCTCGATGTAGTGTCTTCGAGACTTGACATCGATGACAACGCCGGGAAGGTCAAATTTGTGAACCTCGACGGCAGCCAAGGCATCGCGTCCGATATCCTTTTTCAAAGGTATCGGTTTATAATGTGAACCCGTCCTGTTATTTTCAATTTTTGACATGAGTTCAGAAGCAGAAACATTGATATATTTAGACAATTTATCAATGGTATCCTTTATCGGTTTGGCATCTTTTAAAATAATGCTGACATCAAACGACGGCCGGTTATCAACCAGCAATGTTCCGTTTCGGTCAAAAATCATCCCCCTCGACGGTTCGGTACTCTGCAGACGTATACAATTGTTTTCTGATAATCGTCTCAACTCCTCGCCCTGAATCACCTGAAGGTAAAACAGGCGTATCAAAAGTATAAAAAAAGCGCCTGCAACGCAAAACATCGCTCTGATGACGCGCTGTTTATACCATTCTGTGTCTGCTGTTTTTAAATATTTCGTCAAAGCACTCTCTAGGTTTACGACAGGAGAATTATCGATCGTTCAACAGAGATTAACGATCCACTTTTCTTGTGGATATTTCCTTAACCCTTTTATCCCATTTCCCAAATGAATAATTAAAAAACAAAAGAAACATCGGTCCGGTGAATATGGCCCAAAACACCTGAACCCCAATGGTAATCGACATTTCTGATGTGAAGCGCAAGCCGGGCTCAAAGATGACACTGCTGCTGACAAATATCAAATTTTCCATAAATACGCCTGCAACAACGATAAACGGCAACAGCGGATTGTTCCCCACATGTAAAAAAGTTATAACCCATCTCACCCCGATAAACAACCACAGATAGGTGGTTAAATAGAGGCCGAAAGTGCCTCCGGAAATGGTGTCCATCACCAACCCGAAAAAGAGAATAACCGGTATGCTTTCACGGAGGGGACGGAAGATGCACAAGTAAATGACGAATGGGGCAAGGAGATCATAAAACCCTTGGAATAAGGGGATATAGGGCATAACTGTGGTCTGAACGATGATCAGAAAAAGACATATACAGACATGATAACAATAGGTCATTTCTCACGCTCAAACTCATGTTTTTTAGGGGTCAATACAACCAGAACCTCTTCGAGTTTTTCAAAATCGACATAGGGGGTAACGGTGACCTCCTGAAAGATCCCCGACTTGGGCTTGATCACGCCTGAAACATACCCGACTGCCAGCCCTTTTGGGAAGACACCGTCAAGCCCCGACGAAACGACAATATCATCCACCACAACATCATGCTTGCGCAAAACATATTTAAAAAGGCATTGACCGGCTGAACCGCCCTTGATGATTCCCCGAGCCCTGTCCCGTTGAACCAGCGCATCGACTGCGCTGTTATGATCAATAATCAGGAGAACCTTAGAATAATGGGCGGATACCTCCGTAGTCTGTCCTGCAATTCCTTCCGGGATAACGACGGCCATTCCTTTTTCGACACCGTCACGCTTTCCCTTATCGATAAGAACCGTCTTAAACCAGGGAGACGGGTCCTTGCCAATAACCTCAGCTGCCAGGACGCGATCGGTGATGGTTTTCTGAAAGTTCAGCAGGTTGCGAAGACGCGCATTGGAAAGTTCAAAATCCTTAAACTGAATGTTTTTTTCAAAGGCACGGTTTAAGTCTTTTCTTAATCTCTCATTCTCTTTTGCCACACTAACCAGGAAAAAATAGTGACGCCAAATATCTCTTACAAAGCGGATCGAAGTGCTGGTAGCTTTCTGGAAAGGCGCAACAATGGAGATGGCGATCTTTCCCGATCCATAATAGGAGATATAGCGGCGATTGAAAACGGAGAGTAGTATGATATTGACTGCAATCAGAACGATCACACCAACAATCATCACCATCTTTTTGGGAAACATGAAACTATTGAATTACAACTTGTTTGAGGATTTCAATGCTGTCAAGAGCTACACCAGAACCGAGTGCAACGGTGAGTAATGGATCCTCGGTAATCGTTATGGGGAGACTGGTTTCCTCTCTGAGAAGCTTGTCCAGATTCTTCAATAGTGCGCCACCTCCCGTTAATACAATTCCCCTGTCAACGATGTCGGCGGCCAGCTCCGGCGGTGTCTGTTCCAAAGCAATTTTGACGGTCTCTACAATGGCATCAATCTGTTCGGAAATTGCCACACGGATCTCTTCCGAATCGATGGCCAGAATCTTTGGGATACCCGAAGCAAGGTCTCTGCCCTTGACTTCTATGGTTTCAAGATCCTGAGGCTCCGGATATGCATTCCCGATGGTGGTTTTGATGATCTCAGCGGTGCGCTCACCGATCAGCAGGTTATATTTTCGCTTGATATACTGGATAATCGCAGCATCCATTTTATTGCCGGCCACCCGAATAGATCTGCTGTAAACAATTCCCGCAAGAGATATCACCGCAACCTCAGTGGTACCGCCGCCGATATCGACAACCATATTACATATCGGTTCGGTAATGGGAAGGCCGGCACCGATTGCCGCTGCCATGGGTTCTTCAATCAGAAACACCTCCCGGGACCCTGCCGACTCTGCCGATTCTTTGACCGCACGTTTTTCAACCTGGGTAATTCCTGACGGAACGGCAATAACAATTCTCGGTCTGACAAACGTTCGTCTGTTGTGAACCTTGTGAATAAAATGGCGGAGCATCGCCTCTGTTACTTCAAAATCAGCTATTACACCATCGCGCATGGGACGAATCGCCACGATATGACCGGGTGTTCTACCCAGCATATTCTTGGCCTCAAGGCCGACAGCCAGAACACGGTTTTTCATGCGATTGTCCGTACGCACGGCAACGACAGAGGGTTCATTCAACACAATACCTTTGCCTTTAACATAAACCAGAGTATTTGCCGTCCCCAGATCGATGGCAAGATCCGTTGAAAAAACACCTAGAATTTTATCGACGAATAGACCCATAACACCTCATCTTTATACACTAAAAATATGTACATCTTTTTCGCGATACACTCTGAAAAAGATGTAAAAAACAGCCTGAATTCATTAAGTATGCAAAAATATCAAAATTATTCTATAATGACAAGAGAAATATCGAGATATTCCTTATTATTTAAGGTGCATGATTCCCGGAAGTGGGCACCCGATATTTTTTAGGGGTGTATCTTGGATTCGAGTATACGATCAATTAGGGTACGATCTTTCGTTGAAACAGTCCGATTTTTAGATCGCCCAATCGCTACCTTTTTGAATGTATCTCCAATCCGACACATTTTTCATGACCGCGTCATGTAATTTCGGCCTGAAGGCTTTGATTCGGTCGTTATCCCGGGATGGATGGATGCGGTTTGTCAACAGGATAACAATAATACTGCCATCGAGATCCATCCAAAAGGATGTACCGGTGAACCCGAGATGTCCAACGGTTCTTTCTGAAAAATAACGGCCGCAACTCGGATCGACCGAAGACGGGGTGTCAAATCCAAGGGCCCGGCCTTCACGCTCGGGCCTTTTAAAAAACATTCGCACCAAATCGATATCAAATACACCCGTTGAAGGGGCGCCATGGTATGCGGTCATAAGCTCTGACAATAGGAAAAGTATATCCCCGGCGGTCCCGAAAAGCCCGGCATGCCCTTCAATGCCGCCCACTGCATAGGCATTATCATCATGAACCATACCCTCCAAAAGGATACCCCGCCAAGGACAGCGTTCGGTTGCGGCAAATTTTGTTTGGCGGGACTTTCCATCAATATCCACAAAAAATAGATTGTTTAGACCCAGCGGACGGTAGATATTTTCCGTAACAAAACGATCCAGCCGGCGACCTGATATCTCTTCGATCACCCAGCACAGAATCATAAACCCGATGTCACTGTATAGGATCTTATCACCGGGGGCATGTATCAGAGGCTCTTTTGCCAGAAGCTTCCTTAATGCATCTTTTCTTCGATGGGGTTCAATTTTACACAACAATTTATAATAGGGACGATAATCCGGAAGCCCGGAATTATGATAGAGCAGATGTTCTATCCGGATCTCCTTTTTGTCCATATTTTTAAACGCCGGTAAAATCGATCCCAGACGCTGTTCCAAAGACAGCTTGGATTGTTCTAACAGATGCATGATCGCGAGCGTGGTTGCCAGCGGTTTGGTCAAAGAGGCCAGGTCGAAAACCGTTTCTTGGGTCATTAGACGGCCGGCAAATAGATTTGCAGAACCGTACGCCTCGAAAAAAACAGTGGCCCCGTCCAACGAGACCAAAAGGACGCCGCCGGGGAACACATCGTTTAATACCGCGTCTTTCATCAAACGGTCTACGTACGTCATGGTCCAATCTCTTTATCGTTCAATCCGGCTTGAAAAACTCAAAAACCCCACCCTATTTAGCGCCCCTCATGCCGTAACGGCCGGTTCATGGAACAACAGCCGTTCCTTCTCGGTGTCGAGGGTTGCACCCAGTCCAAGAGGAATCATGATATTGCGTCTCCCATGGCCGATTTCAAAACCGGCCATAACCGGAATATCCATATCCTCGAAGATATCGCCAACAAGCGCATAAATTTCATTCAGAGGACCGCATTCTTCAAAAGAACCGAGAACCAGTCCGGCAATCCCGTTAAAACATCCGGCCAGCTTCATTTGAGTCAGCATTCGGTCGATCCGGTATGGTGCCTCTCCCAGATCCTCAAGGAGCAGAATCTTCCCCTTGAAACTTGGGGCATAAGGGGTGCCCACCAGATGACACAAGGTGGTCAGATTTCCGCCGGCCACCGGTCCTGAAGACAGACCCGGACGGACGACAATGGTGTTTTCAGGCGCCAGTTCAAGGGCTGTGTCGGATGTCAGCGCCCATCGCATCGCCGCGATGGTCGCTTCAGCGGCATCGGCCAATGTGGTGACCACGGGTCCGTGAAAGGTGACCAGGTCGCACCGGTCATGGAGTACAGACAGGAGCACCGAGACATCGCTGAATCCCACAAAAATTTTCGGATTATTTTGAATGGTCTCAAAATCGAGAAACCCAAGGATGCGCATGCTCCCATACCCGCCCCGGGCGCAAGCAACCGCCTGGATGGATGAATCGGCAAAAAGACGATTCATCCGGTCCGCCCGCTGGACGTCGGTTCCGGCCAGGAATCCGTGTTTCTGGAAAATAGTCTCATCAAAAACCGTCCGAAACCCCATCGATTCCAGAACAGCCCTTCCCTTCATGAATTTTTCCGGATCAAAGGGACCGGCAGGGGCCACAATGCCGATGGTATCCCCCGGCTTCAGACGGGGCGGCTTAACAGATTTTTTCTCCTGGGTTCGCATGGTTATTTATTATGGTATTAAATGAGCACGTTTGATCGACGGAAACGCTGAATCGAATTTTGAGTCGATTTGATTTAAATAAAACGAATTTTTTGTGGCATCGTCAATAGAATTTTGAAAATAATTACTATATTTAAGTTTTTAACACCCATATAGCATTTCTGGAACACAAAATTGTTCTTATCCAATGGATACTTAACCATTGCCCTCGTCTTAAAATTTGCTTTGCAAGATTTCGGCATCATACCTTGACATGGCCGATCTGAAGTGTTACTTATTTGCCTACCGTCGGGGCGTGGCGCAGTCTGGAAGCGCACTTGAATGGGGTTCAAGGGGTCGGAGGTTCAAATCCTCTCGCCCCGACCATAGTTCTGGAATAAAAACAGGGAGTTCTGATGAACTCCCTGTTTTATTTTCAGACTATGAATTCCCTTGTTTCATGGCACATCTGTCACATTATTGGACACGAAAGTGGATCTGCCTTAGAAAGTTCCAGCCTATTTCTTATCGTTTTTTTCGATGTTCAAGTAACGTTTAACTTCATCCGCCACCTGACGGACTTCTGCCAAGCATCATTTGCCCTTCGGGTTTTTGGTGGCACACTGACAATTTCCGAATTTCTTTTCCGCTGATATTCTCTCCACAATAAGGGAGCGACCATTTTTAATATAATCTTGCGTTATATCCTCAACGAAATACTCAAAGCAGTAACAGATTAAATTGCTCATAGCGGCTGCCTTTTTGCTTATTGGTTCGACTTCGATGAGATCCAGCCTATTTATAATATAGAATTTTTATTTATAGTTACTAAAATCAACCCAATTGAGCAAAGCAATCGCTGAAACAAAAATATCAGGAAAATCAATTATATATGCTACATTGTGGCCGGAGGGTTATTTGTCATTCATCATTCATTGCCATCGGTACAGCGCAGTCCAAACTTGAAAATATGCGTTTTTGCGCAAGTTATCTCCGGCTGGGATAATATTGTCCTTCACGTTTGCATAATGAGTTATTGTCAAATGTTGGGAATGGCATTAGACGGTGATCCGTTTTTCAATAATACCATCGACGAATTTTATAGAAAGGAATCACCCGTTAAAGGGTATGTTTCGCAGACGTTCACCTCGTTTAAGAGCCGACGCATTTCCTTGGTGCTGTGGTCGTTGTTTTGAATCTGTTATAGTACGTCGTCGATATTCTTCTTGAAACACATGCCTTGTCCCCCTGTAAGTATTCAACAGTCTGACTATCGTATTTCGCTAATACCCGAAAAAGGCGGTAACATACTTTATGCTGGTAAAGATGATGATGCTGGCCAGCATCCACTTAATGGCCTTGGCCGGGACAAATTTCTGACAACGCGCTCCGAGGTACATACCCGCCATTCCTCCCAGTCCGAACAAAACACCCAGAAGCCAGTCCGGAGCCACCGACATGTTCGGATAAAACGGCGCGATGGCCTGGTAGAATGCGACGCCGGCCACCGAGGTGACAAAGGTTCCCATCAGAGCGGCCCCGGCCACGGTATAAACCGGCAACCCGAAGAAAGTGACGAAAAAAGGAGCGATGATCGACCCTCCGCCGATGCCGTAGATGCCGCCCACGATGCCGACGATTAAACTGAGTGCGAAAATTCCCCAAAAGGGGACATCGAACTGTTCTCCGTAAAACGTGTACCCAAGCCGTTTCAGGTTGAAATGGGTGACCTTGACGACCGGCAGGGGATCGTTTTCAGACCTTTTCGGGTTGTCTGCCTTTGTGCGATAATTACGCACCATTTCTTGAAAGCGGTTTTCAATGTTATTTTTGTCTGTGACGCCCGCGTTTTTTCTCAACAGGTCGCGGATCATCTTGACACCTATGTACAGCAGTACCCCGGCGGCAAAAAGTTTAAAAGTCTTAGGATCGGGGAGATATTCCACACGCACGATAGCGCCTATGAGCACGCCCGGCAGCGTGCCTGCCACAACAACCCACGTCAGGGGCCAAACCATTCGGCCTTCTTTACAATAGCGGTACACACCGCTGGGGATGGCCACAATGTTGAACAGCTGATTGGTGGCGCTGACCGATGGGTTCGTGTACCCGAGAAACGACATCTGGAAAGGCAATAGAAGGAAAGCTCCCGATACGCCGCCCATAGACGTTAAAAACGAAATCGCGAAAGCCACCAGTGGCGGAATCCAAGGTACGACTTCGATTCCAGCAGTTTGAAACAGCATCCTGACCTTTTTGGGAAATTATGGCTTGACAATATAGACACGAAAATTAAAATATTCGTGTCTATACCAGAGCGTTCAATCTGATGTCAATGAGATTTTTACCATATTGCTTAATAGAACGAATGTGTTATACACATCCGAGAAGAAGCTTTTCAGAAGGGATCAGACAAATGTCACATAGAAAGGTCATATGGTTTCCATAAAAAAAGATTCGAAATCTCAAGGAAGGTCTAATCAGCTGTCGTCGATGCCAAAAGGTATTAGTCACGGACGCATTGTGTCCGCGCCGGATGAGGGCCAATGCTTGGATACCGTTCAGCTCAATCAATTGGAGCAATCATTTCGCGAATGGGTTAAGAGATCACCCCGCCGGGACATTCGCTTGTCTCATAAGCGAATTTTACTCATTTTTTTGCTAATTCGCTATACCGGAGCTAAGTTGAATGAAGTGTTGGCCCTTGATCCGTTTAACGATATCAATCATGATCGACAATCGATTCTTTTTCGCAATACAGACTCCGGCATTGAGGTAAACCCCAGGCAAGTTCAAATTTCGGAAGCCCTATCCCGTGAAATCCAATCGACGCTCGCTGATCCGATTTTCAGAGACTCCTTGCAGAACTTGTTCGGTATCGATCCTGGCTTTGTACGGCGAAAATTCTACGAACGTGCTAAGGCGTGCGGATTTTTCAAGGGGTTGGGAGGCCCGGAGATGATCCGCAGGGCGCGGGCCGTGGAGCTGATGCAAAGCAACATGCCTTTACCTGCTGTTCAAATGCTTTTAGGACATTCAACGCCGAATCTGACCACGTCCTTGGTTTCTTTTTCCGAAGACGAAATTCGGCGGGTAACGAAATTGTTTATGGAAAGGGAATCCTCACGTAAAACCAGCGCTCGCAACTCCTTTTTCGGTAAAATCCAAGCGATCCAGCGAGGAGACATCCAGACTTGGGTGGAATTAGCTACGATCGGCGGTTATAAAGTAACTACGGTTATTACCAACGAAAGCCTGGACCAACTCGGTTTGAAAGAGGGAAAGCTTATAACAGCTGAAGTGAAAGCCCCTTGGGTCATTTTACAGAAAACGGTTGAAGAACCTGAATGTAGCGCCGAAAACAGATTTAACGGCGTTGTTGCCTGGATTAATAAGGGCAAAGTCAACTCGGAGTATATGGTACGCATTTCGGATGGGACTGAGCTATGTTCGATTGTAAGTACAAAAAGCAGCCGTTACCTCAGACTAAAGGAAGGTGATAGGGTTTGGGCGCTATTCAACTGTTTCTCCGTGGTGCTGCATGCCGAATGACGACCGCCTATCTTGTTCCCGATCTGTTAGGACACACGCGGATCAAAACCACTCAGCGCTATTATCAAGTATCCAACCTTAAAGTTCAACGGGATTATCACAAAGCAACAGAAAGGGTGTTGCATCGGCACGGACTATAAAAAAAAGAATTTGATATAGGAGATTGCCAATAACTTACTAATTTTAAAGGTTTTTTTAGATTTTATCTCGTACTGCTTGCCATCACCTCAAGCGAACGACAATTTGCATCAACTACATTTATCCCATAAGTCCACACCAAAGTCAAAAAGGCAAACCCCCGATAAAGGATTTGCCCTATTGAAAAAACGATATCACAAAAATTTTGAAGCTCTGATATTGACACTTTCAAACATATCAGCAGGTATCCAAGGTGTCAGATTTAAAAGCAAATCGAAAAATTTTAAGGCTATATTTTTTCAAGAATAAAGGCGGACATCTTGCATTTTCGACACAAAGGATAAAACACAAGATATAGCGTTTTCCTGCCTCAAACCAGTCCTTGCAGAAACTGCTTCTAATTAAATCTGGGAACCGGCAACTATTTTTTTTTCATCTGCTTAATAAGATCAGGAAGTTGTTTTTGTGCTGCCCATAGTCGTAACGTCTGCCGATGATCGTCCGCAGGAACTCCGAGAAGCGTTTTTCCTGGCGCCACATCGCTGATGACACCGGCGTTTCCGCCCAGTTTCGCCCCCTCGCCAATGGTAACATGATCCTTAACTCTCGCACCCCCTCCCATCATGACGCCATCACCCAACGTTACGGATCCGGCAAGTCCGGACTGGCCGGCCATCACACAGCATCGGCCCAGTTTGCAATTATGGGCGATTTGAACAAGGTTGTCTATTTTCGTACCGTCGCCGATCGTTGTGGCACTGAACTTACCCCGGTCGACACAACTTCCTGCCCCGATCTCAACGCCGTCTCCAATCTTGACCGTACCGATTTGTGGGATCTTGACGATGCCTTGTCCATCCGGTGACGGTCGATAACCAAAGCCGTCGGCACCAATTGTCACATTCGGATGGATAATACAGTGATTCCCTATCCGGCAGCGTTCACGGATGACCGTGCCGGACCAGATAATCGTCTCACCACCGATGCTGGTGCAATCCAGCACGGTGACGTTGGGATAAAGCTTGGCATTGGCACCGATAACAACACCGGGCCCAATATAACAGCCGGCTCCGATGGCAGCACCTTCGCCGATTACGGCTGTGGAGTCGACCACCGCGGTTGAATGAATACCAGACCCGCATTTTGGAGGTGCCGGCTCAAACAGTCGAAGGACGTCTGCCAAAGCAAGATCGACATCGGCCACACGTATAAGCGCCCGGCCCTGACCCGGTTCGACATGCAATCTGTCGTTGACGAATGCGGCAGAAGCAAGTGATTGGTCCCATAACTTTATGTATTTCTTCTCCCCAATAAACGTTAGCTGGTTTGTCGTTGCCTCGGATATTTGTTCTACACCTGTGATCATGATCGTCGGGCTGCCGTTAAGTGTACCGTTTACCGCTTGATTAATCTGTTCGGTTGTATATTGTTTCATAATTGCTCCTGAATTACGTCCTGAGTTTTGCATTAATATCTCCGGGTATGGATCAATCGCTTCATAACAAGATTATTTGTGGATAAATTATTACATCGCCAGACACCTTTACTGTAGAATCGATTTGAATACAAGAACCATGAACGTTTTCATCTTCAGCCATAAAAAAGCCCTTGGAATTGACAGATTAAGTTCCAAGGGCTTGTGCGAGGAGGAGCCCACCCTGGAAGATGCAAAAGTATTTATACCTAAACTGATCGGTTCCAGGTTCAGGGTTCAAAGGTTACAACCGATTGAAACTGCTCAACATATTGATTAAAACCCGGAATATCTGCCATAACCTATTGGGTGGAACGGTTTTGAAACCACGATGAGGCCAGTATCACATTGATGCGAACTGTTTGAGGTTTTTCCAACCCAGAACGTTGAACCCTGAACCGCTCAACCTAGGTTATATTTAGACTTTATATATTCAAAACCAACGGTATCAACGCATATTTATAGGGTATAAAATGGGTAATTAAATCGAATAATTGTATAAATTTAATATTGATATTAAATGGTTAGTTTAAGTCGCTTTTTGGGGGAATATTGTCAATGGGTCGCAATGTAATGCCCTTTCAGATTTCTTACCAATATTTGGACTATAAGACTGTTTTGCAGGCATTGCGATGAACGGTTTCCGAACAAAAATAAAATAGCCGTCTGCCTCAGAAACGAACGGCAGACGGCTATGGCGGATTTTATTGATCGGCCGGCTTTATCCTTTCATTTCATTGATCCTGTCGGTAAGCTCGGGAATAAAATCGAGGATGTCGTCCACGATACCGACATCGGCAGCCTGGAAAATCGGCGCCTTGGGATTCTTGTTTATCGCAATAATAAACGGGGCGCCCTTGATGCCCCCCACGTGCTGAAATGCTCCGCTGATACCCAGGGCCATGTAGACCTTCGGCTTGACCGTCTGGCCTGAGGTCCCGACCTGGCGCGATTTTTCCAGCCATTTTGCATCCACAATCGGTCTGGAGCATGAAATATCTGCGCCCATGGCTTCCGCCAGATCGAATATCATCTCCAGATTATCCTCATCTTCGATGCCCCTGCCCACCGATACCAGGACATCCGACTTGGTGATATCGACGTCGCCGACCTCGGCTTCCACAACTTCCAGGAAACGGCGTGCACCCCCCGGAAGGCCACCTTCCATGGCTTCGGCGGTTTTGTCCACAATCTTGCCCGATGCGCTTTTACTTTCATCGGCTTTAAAAGACCCCGGACGGACGGTAATCACCGCACCCTGGGAAATATCGCAATGCACGTGCGTGCTGACCTGTCCGGTGTATTCCTCACGCACAGCTTTGAGTTTTCCGTCTTCAACACCTTCAAAATCGACGGCATCCGGAAGGTACGCTGCGTCAAGCATTATGGAGAGGCCCGGTGCCAGATCCATCCCAAAATGTTCATGGGGGACCAGAACGATGCCGTCTTTTGGCAGAATACGAACCAGCATACGCCTCAGCACCTCTGCATTTACATACGCCAGCGCCTCGTTATCGATCTTCCAAACCTCACTAAAAGAGGACACAAGCTCCCTGCACACCGCATCGAGCTCGGCACCGGCACCGGCAATAACAGCCGCAACTGAAGCATCAGGATCGAGTTTCCGGGCTGCTGCAATCATTTCAAGGGCGGTATCGTCTGCAACACCTTCTTTGTGTATAATATATGCGAAAACCTGTTGCGCCATTATTTGATCCCTCCTTTTGCTTTTAAGAATTCAAGCAGTTTATCAATGATCTCTTCGGTACTCCCCTCCAGAATTTCTGCGCCTTCACCCAGCTCCGGGACAAAATAATCGAGACGTTTTGTCCTGGCGCCGGATTCTCCGACAGACTCCGGAGCAATCCCGAGATCGCCGGCGGTGTGAACCGGAATTTCAAGTGATGCCACCTTCCGGATTCCACGAATGCCGACATATCGGGGTTCATTGATGCCGGTCTGAATGGAAAGAACACAGGGGAGATCGATTTCATGCATCTCCTGGTTTCCGCCCGCAATTTCACGGCCGACTTTTATTTTTTTGTCATCAATAACGTCTATAAAATTCACCAGAGACGCATAGGGCCAGTCGAGCATCGCCGCCAGAATCCCGCCAACCTGACCAGCCCCGTCATCGGCCTGGGCGCCGGTGAGAATCAGGTCATAATTTTTCTTCTCAACCTCGGCTTTTAAAATCGCTGAAATTCCTCTGCCATCGGATCCTTTAAACGTTTCATCCGAAAGGAGTATGCCGTGATCAGCCCCCATGGCCATTTCTCTCCGAATGACTTCTTCATCGTCCTCATCCCCGACGGTAACAACGGTAACCGAGCCACCCATCTTGTCTCGAATCTGAATGGCTTCTTCAACCGCATAATTGTCCCATTCATTTACGGAGTATACCAGGTCATCCCGCTCGATGTCCGTTCCGTCTCTGTTGACCTCGATCTCGTTTTCCGAGGTGTCCGGGGCCCTCTTAATACAGACCAAAATTTCCATGTCTTACCTCCAAAAATTTTAGTTATTCGTTATTGGACAACCAGTGAAGCTCCCCGCAACAAGAGGACGGGGTATTGAAAATCATAATAAAGACAAGTACTTCCAGCGTCATCCATCATGGTTCAGTTATCATGTACCGATCAATCAGCTCCACCAGGTCCATGGCCGACATCTCGCCTTCCAGACCGCTGGTCTTGATGGCATCTTCAATATTGACCATACAGAAGGGGCAGGCCGTGACCATCACGTCTGCACCGGCGGCCTTGGCCATCTCAACCCTTACCTGCCCCATCCTTTTTTCCTCTATGGGTTCATAAAACAGCATCAGTCCGCCACCCCCGCAGCAAAAGGATCGGTCCCGGCAATTTGCGGCCATCTCGACCCGATGGATCCCTGGAATCGCATCGATAACCGCCCGGGGATCGTCGTAGAGGTTATTATGCCGGCCGAGGTAACACGGATCGTGATACGTATAAATTTTGTTCGGGTCCTCAACGGGTTTTAAACGGAGTTTTCCCGACTGGATGCACTGGATCAGGGTCTGGCTGATATGCGCCACCGGCGGAACATCTTTGTAGTCATGTTTCAACGCATTGAAGGTATGGGGATCCGCTGTGACAATATGGTCGACCCCTGTCTTGACGATGGCATCCGTGTTTCGGTCTCTTAATTCTTGAAAAAGCATCTCCTCCCCGAATCGTCTCACCTCGTGGCCGCTGTCCCTTTCCGCCGGTCCCAGAATTCCGAAATCGATCCCCGCTGCCGTGAGGACGCGCGCGGCGGCCCTGCCGATTTCCTGTATCCGGTCATCGTAGGAGGTAATGCTGTCAACAAAATAGAGGGTGTCTGCGGTCTCTTTTTTCTTGAGTATCTTGACGGTAACGTCTTCAGGCAGATCTTTTGTCCAGTCTGCACGCTTTTTCTCCATCTTGCCGTAAGGGTTGCCGCGCTTTTCCAGGGCATTCAGCGGCTTTTGAAGGGATTGCGGCACCACGCCATCATCCACCAATCCCCTTCTTACATCGACAATTTTGTCGATATACTCGATAAACAGCGGACACTCTTCTTCGCAGGCGCCGCAGGTTGTGCACGACCAGACCTCATCTTCTTCGAGCACATTGCCGATAAACGGTCGGCCGTCGACCGGTTTACCCTTGAGGGGATTTGACATGAACGAATAGTCACGGCATTTTATGGATATAAACCTTGGTGAAAGGGGTCGGCCCACAGCATTGGCCGGACAGTTATCGGAGCATCGCCCGCAATCTGCACAAGAGTAAAAATCGAGCATGTGTTTCCAGGTAAAATCCTCGAACTTTTTGACCCCAAACGACTCGAGTTCGTCAAGCTGGTCATCATCAACACCCCATTGAACCGGTTTAATCGTACCTTTGTCGAGTTTCATTAAAAACACATTCGGCAAGGACGTAATCACATGAAAATGTTTCCCCAACGGCAAAAAACAGAGGAAAAAGAAGAAGATCAGCTCATGTGAAAAATACGCGCCCAGATGTAAATTCTGCAGGAGATCCACCGGTACGAATCTTAGCGTATGGGCGGCAAGCCATGTTCCGGTCATCGGGCCCATAATCTCCGGCTTCAATCCACTCTGGATCTGAGCTGCAGCCAAACTCCCTTCAAAAACCATATCACAGGTCACCAGTCCCATAATCAGCATCAGCACCAGCAAAGCTTCCCAGGTATGTTCCTTGCCGTATTTGGCCGGCACCGCGTATCGTTCGGGCTTGATGATTATCCGTCGATACATTGCGGCCAGACAAGCGCCCAGAACAAAGGTTCCGGCAAAATCTTTGAGAATCGCGTAAATATGCCCGAGGATGCCGTCCATGCCCGGCAATAGATAGCCATCTGAAATTCCCAATAAAACGAGAGTTGTCGAGCGCAGGGACAGAATCATGAAACCGGCGAACAAAAGAATATGGATAATTCCGGCATCCTTATATCTGGGATGACGGTACTGCCCGACGGCATACTTTAACATCTTCAAAAATCGACCTGGCAAGCGATCCAACCTTGGGTCTGGAGAAGCTTTAACCAGTGGTTTCAGCCGAAGTGCAATGATGTACGTAAATATCCCGATACCCACCAGCGGTATGAGCAACGAAAAGATTACGGTGGGAATCCCAAGAACGGTGGCCTTGGCCGGAGAAATCAACGCTGCGTCCATTTTTTATTTTTCACTCCCTAATCCGGATAAATTTATTTCGAGATGATTTTGAAAATTTTGGGTCAAAAAGGGCCAAGATCATCGCGCAACAATGAATGAGCGCTCATTCATTTTTAGCAGACGGATTTCTCGAATGTCAAGAAAAACGTTCAGTTTGTCGTTTTTAATACATGCCAAGATGGATTTAAGTATCCTGAACCAGCATAAATCACAAGCTTTCTTGACAAATCTCCATTTTCATCCTAACAGATATAAACAAAAAAACGCTATGGATCTCAGGTTTATATAAAAGTTTCCGCAAAATCACCGTAACCGACCAAAAGGGGGGGTGGGACATGGCAGCAGAAATAAAATATGAAGATAAGCCCTGGTTGACCAGTTATGAAAAGGGCGTACCTGAAAAAATCGAATACGAAGAAATATGCCTTCCGGAAATTCTTGAAAGAACCGCCGGAAAATTCCCGGATAAAATGGCACTGCTGTTTCAAGGATATAAAATTACCTATCGTGAACTCAATGAAATGGTGAACCGTTTTGCATCCTGTCTTCACGGTTTTGGCATCAACAAAGGAGACAGCGTCGCCATCCTCCTGCCGAACCTTATACCCTGTGTTGCGGCCTATTATGCAATATTAAGAATCGGCGGAATAGCGGTGATGAACAATCCTTTGTATTCAGATCGAGAGCTTGAACATCAATTCAACGATTCAGGCGCAAAAGTCCTCGTTACCATAGATCTTTTAGGTAATCGGATGATCGATCTAAGGTCCAAGACAAACATAAAACAGATCATTTATACGTCCATTGGCGATTACCTTCCTTTTCCGAAGAACCTTTTGTTTCCCCTGGTGGCCAAAAAGAAAAATCTTGCCGCCGATGTGAAATCCGCCGGAAATGTCTTTAAATGGAAGACGGTTCTGGGAAAAAGTTCTCCCAATCCCCCAGATGTTGAACTGTCGTTTGATGATGTTGCCATGTATCAGTACACCGGGGGTACCACCGGTGTTTCCAAAGGTGTTATGCTTACCCACGGCAACCTGAGCAAACAGATTCAGCAGATCGGCGCTTGGTTCCCCACGTTCAACAGCAACGAAATCATGCTGGGAGCGCTGCCCTTTTTCCATGTATTTGGTCTCACCACCGCAATGAATCTCTCCATTTATTTGGGATGGGGTGATATCCTCGTCCCGAAGCCCCAGCCGGAGCCTTTGCTCGAGGCCATTCGGAAATTCAAACCGACATTTGCCCCATTGGTCCCCACCATGTACATTGGGATACTCGATCATCCAAACATTGACAAAATCGATCTGACGTCCATAAACGGATGCTTCTCAGGAAGTGCGCCGCTGCCTGTGGAAGTTATCAGAGATTTTGAAAGCAAAACAGGCGCAGTAATCGTTGAAGGATTCGGTTTGACGGAATCATCACCGGTCACACATATAAACCCGTATGCCGGCGGAAAGCGGAAAGTTGGAAGTATCGGGATCCCCATTTCTGATACGGATTGCCGCATCGTAGACCTCAATGACGGCGAGACAGAGGTTCCCGTCGGGGAATCCGGTGAACTCCTTGTTAAAGGCCCCCAGGTCATGAAAGGCTACTGGAACAAGACAGATGAGACCGCCGACACCCTCAAGGACGGCTGGCTCTATACCGGAGATATCGCCAAAATGGATGAAGAGGGGTACTTTTATATTGTTGACCGCAAGAAGGATATGGTTATTTCCGGCGGCTACAACGTCTATCCCCGCGATATCGAAGAAGTGCTATATGAAAACCCCAAGGTTAAAGAAGCCGCCGTTATCGGAATTCCACACCCGACCCGGGGTGAATCCATCAAAGTGTTTGTTGTCCTCAAAAAAGGAAAAACTGCCACTCAGGAATCGCTTATTGAATATTGCTCGGAAAAGCTGGCCAGATACAAGCTTCCCACCGAGATTGAATTCAGGACCGAACTTCCAAAGACAAATGTCGGCAAAATTTTAAAAAAGGACCTGAGGACAGAGGATATGGCGAAACGAAAATGAAACTCCCCGCCGAAAGCGGACGGGGTATTTCCGAATTTTTATCCCAGCCCCTATAAAAGTTGCCGCATTCAGAAAATCCGGTTTTTAAAGGGTTAAAGCAATACCTGTGGAGAAAGGATGACCGAAGACATCACCGGAAAGATAATGCGCTTTAGGTGGCTGGTTTTTTTAGTACTTGCCCTGGCCTATTTTTTTGTTTATTTCCACCGCCTCTCGCTGTCCGTCGTGGCGGACGATCTGATAAAAGACTACCAGACAACCGCCAGTGTAATGGGACTGCTGGGATCGACATACTTTTACTGCTATGCCTTCATGCAATTTCCTGCAGGACTCCTTTCAGATTCATTGGGCCCCAGAAAATCTGTGACGTTTTTTTTAATTATCGCTTCCGTAGGCAGTATTATTTTCGGGTTTGCGCCGACCATAAAAATTGCCTTTGCGGGAAGGGTGATGGTGGGCCTCGGTGTTTCCATGGTCTTTATCCCCACCATGAAAATTTTATCCCAATGGTTTCGTCCTCAAGAATTTGCTTTCATGACAGGCATTTTAAATGCAATCGGCGGAATGGGGGTTTTTGCAGCCACATGGCTGCTTGCTTTGATGACGCTGATTTTCGGATGGCGCGTCTCTTTTGAGGTGATTGGCGGCTGCACGTTCATCATCGTCGTGCTGGTATGGTTGATTGTAAGGGATCGGCCTGAAGATAAAGGCTGGCCCTCCATCGATGAATTATTCGGTGAAGAAAGCGGGAAAACCTCCCGGACGTTTAAGCAGATACCCCTGCTGGAAGGGGCTCGGCGAGTCGTTTCTGAAAAATACTTCTGGCCGGTGGCGATTTGGTTCTTTTTCGATTGCGGGATATTTTTCGGTTTTGGCGCGCTGTGGGGCGGACCTTACCTGATGCATGTTTACGGCATGACCCGGGCGGAAGCCGGCACGGTTCTCAGTATGATTGCATGGGGCATGATCATCGGAAGTCCCCCCCTTGGATTTTTATCGGACAAGTTAATGAAAAGTCGAAAAAAACCTTTTATTTTATGCAACATCGTGCTGGTCATCGAGCTCGCATTTCTGAGCATTTACCCCATCGGCCTTCCACGAATCGCTCTGTATATTCTATTTTTTGTTTTTTCCATATGTGCTTCATCGGTTGTGGTATTGGGATTTACCCTTATTAAAGAGCTTTTCCCCACGGAGATTGCCGGGACCTCAACCGGCTTGGTCAATCTCTTCCCTTTCCTGGGGGGTGCCGTCTTTATGCCACTTTTGGGCCGGGTTTTAGATGCGTATCCCAAGTCAAACACCGGGGAATATACCCTTGAAGCCTACTCGATGCTCATTCTTATTCTCCTCGGCGCTTCCATTGTATCCCTTGTGTGTACGATGCTTACCAAAGAGACGTTTAAACCAAAGGCCCCATGAACGCTATCCATTTGAAATGAAGCTCCCCGCAGAAAGCGGCGGGGTATCCAAGGGTACAATTTTTTATATGCAGACAAATTTATCCGCCAAATGATTTTTCATCCATCTCCACAGCAGCGCCGTTGGTGGCCAGAATGGCTTTCATCTTGCCAAAAGTAATCGGAAGGATCGTGCAGAGGAAAAATTCGGCACTTTTAATCTGGCCCTCGTAGAAGGGGATATCCTTTCTCTTGGCGCCGTTATCCAGTTTTACGGCAGCAATCGTTGCGCGCCACAGCAGCATCCACGACATAATCACATCACCGCATACTTCCATGAAAGGATATGCAAAGGCGAAAGCATTCATCACTTTGGGCGACATGGCCGTTGTTCCCATATGCAGTGCAACCTCACCCAACTTATTGATCGCGCCTTCCAACCTGGCTGCAAAGTCTTCCAGTCCGGCGGTCTCTTTGGCCTTTGCAATGGTTTTTTGAATCTCACCCAAAAGATCCAGGATCGGTTTTCCTTTATTCAATCCCAGCTTTCTTCCCAGAAGATCCATGGCCTGAATCCCGTTTGTACCTTCATAGATCATCGTTATCCGACAATCTCGGAGGAGTTGTTCCATGGGATAATCCTGAATATACCCGTAGCCGCCGTAAATCTGGATACCATGGCTGCAAACCTCGAAGCACCGGTCGGTGACATACCCTTTGGCAATCGGTATGAGGACATCGACGATGCCTTGATATTTGGTTTTTTCTTCCATGTCTTCCGTAATTTTTATCCGATCTTCACACATTCCGATATAATAGAGAAGACTTCGTATCCCTTCAACATACACCTTCATGGTCATCAACTGGCGCCGTATATCCGGATGCTGTATGATCGGAACCGATGGCGCATTCTTATCGAGTATCTGCAGGAGATTTTTCCCCTGTATCCTCTGCCGGGCGTAATCAACGGCATACATGTACGCTGACGAGGCACAACCGAAACCTTGAAGGCCTACCAGGAGACGCGCTTCATTCATCATCAGAAACATGGCCCGCATGCCTTTGTTCTCCTCGCCCAGCAGCGTTCCCCTGCATTTGCCCTTGCCGCCAAGCGTCAGGGAGCAGGTTGAATTGCCATGGATCCCCATTTTCTCTTCGATGCCGGTACAGACCACGTCATTGAACTCGCCCAGACTCCCGTCATCGTTCACCCAAAATTTGGGGACAAGGAAGAGTGAAATACCCTTGCTCCCTTCAGGAGCGCCTTCGATACGGGCCAAAACAGGATGAACGATATTTTCGGACAGATCGTGTTCCCCTCCGGAGATGAAGATCTTGTTCCCGGTAATGGAATATGTCCCGTCATCATTCTTGACCGCAGAAGTTGTGAGGGCCCCCACATCCGATCCTGCTTCAGGTTCCGTAAGCAGCATCGTACCGGTCCATTCACCGGTGTACATTTTTTCAAGAAAAAGCTGTTTCTGTTTGTCGGTCCCAAAGGCTTCAACAAGTTTTCCTGCACCGTGGGTCAGCCCCGAATATATCATAAACCCGTAGTTCGCACCCACGAGATAATCACTGACCGCCAACGCAACGGTCGTCGGCATTCCCTGCCCCCCCCACTCGGGGTCTTCAGTCATTGCCACCCATTCACCTTCCTTTAAGAGTTCATAAGCTCGGTGAAAAGACTCCGGGACCGTCACCGCTCCGTTGTTAAACTTACATCCTTCCCGGTCACCCAATATTTGGGTGGGAAGAATCTCTTTAATCGCAAGGTTGCGGGCTTCGGATACAATCATATCCACCGTTTTTTTATTAAACTCAGCAAACGTTTCATGTTGACTCAGATTTTCAACCTGCAACTGCTCGTGAAGGACAAAATCTACGTCCCTTCTATCTGCAATATATTGTGCCATTTTCCAGTCCCTCCTTTTTGTTTTTTATGTCAACTCGATCTGCTCGAGGGAAATAACGCTGTAAAACACCGCCGGCATCTTTATACGCCGATTCCCCTTATAAAAAGGTCTACAAGTGGATCTGCCATGGTCACAAGGTCGTATTTTCCATCCGAATGGATCCAGGTATTAATGACCTCATCAACGGCACCCAGAATAAAACGCTTAACAAGGCTCAGGTATAAATCTCTCCGGACTACCCCTTCTTCCTGGCCCTGTTCGACAATTTCTGAAACTATATCAAGATACATCTTGGACATCTCTTTTATCTGCGCTTCGACCAGGCGGCTGTTCTGATGGGTTTCAGCCCGATAGACCATTGCCATATTCCTGTCATTCTGAAATTCCTCGAGATGTCGACGAATAAGATTGCGAAGTTTATCAACGGCATTGTCGGCGCCGTCAACTTCCGCTCTGAAGCGAGCAAAAACCTGTCTGGTTTTATAGCTGAAAAACTGAACCAGGATATCATCTTTGTTTTTGAAATAAAGATAGATAGTACCGTCAGCAACCCCTGCTTCCCTGGCGATCTGCGAAACTGTTGACTGGTAAAAGCCTTGCTCCGCAAATACTTTGACCGCTGCTTCAAGGATGCGATCATATTTGTCATTTATTTTTTCTTTGGTACGAATAACGGACCTCCTCAACCCAAATGTTTCATTGGGAAAATAAAAATTATTTATGAATGAATACTCATTCATTATCAACGGCATTGAAAAATGTCAAGGAAAATTAAAAAGAATTCTTCGAATGAATAACTGACAGATATTAAATAAAAAAGGTGGGTTAGGGATGGAAGGGCTGGGAGTTGCGGATGCCTTTGGTCTTGAAATTTTAATTCAACCGAATGAGCCCATATTCATTTTTTTTTGTTTTATAATAGATGAACTATTCCATGAGAATCTTTGAAAATGTATCTGGGTTCTCTTTGGAAAATATCCTGTTTGACAATGAAATGATTTCCAAATCCTTTTTGCCGTCATTTTTAACGGCATGTGCGATTTCTGAATTTATTTTGATCAATACGGCCCCGGATCCCTTGAAATTCTTTTCTGTGGTTTCGGAGGAATCCTTTTTGGCCCAGGCCAATGTCCATGTATCTGAATACGCGATGATTAAAATTTCTTTCCTTTGACCATGAAAATGATTTCCGCGAATTGAATTTGGATGAATTTTCCCAAAATGGATGTTTTGTATTTTATCTAAAAAAATGATGTCCGCTTCAGAAACGCTAAACAATGCGCCTCTTATATCGCTGTAATCTTGAAGTTTTATAATTTCAATATTTTTCATATGGCGTAACAGGACCCTTCAATCCCCTGCGGCCTTTAACACTGCAACCGCTGGGTCTGTTTCTTCCGTATCGGGCAAGATTCTAGAAAAATTTCGTTTTAAACCAGGTTTTCCGGCAAATATTCCTCTCGCACAGGTGAAAAAACTTCTACGGCCACCACCAGGGGAATTTTTTCCAACGGATCCGACGAAGATTTTTTCCACCTTCCCCGGACGGCTTTGGCCCATCTGCGATTTGCAGCCGGAGACCAGTCTGTATCCGGTTCGTTGTTGAATTCGTTTTGGTGGAGCGTCCCCATTGTTTCGGGGAATGATTCATGTCCCCGATTCTGGATGCGGTTCGGCGTCTTGCCGGCTCGATCTTTGTAATGATACGAATCAATAAACTGTTTTTTTAGAAATTCCCACGCGTTGGAATCTGTTTTGAGATTAAACGAATACCGCAAAAAATTTTCCGCATCGGTATTTTCATCCAGCCGGCGGATGAGATAGGCAATGGTTTCCTTTATAAGGGTCTCTGGGTGTTGTACGTCCATAGAGGTTCATCTCCCATTTTTTGGATGAATTGGCCGGCGTTTTGTGCTATAGCGCT
This sequence comes from Desulfobacterales bacterium, assembly GCA_030145345.1. GTDB lineage: Bacteria > Desulfobacterota > Desulfobacteria > Desulfobacterales > UBA11574 > JAAXQD01. The sequence goes on along the minus strand of JAQYVT010000003.1, from coordinate 44,826 downwards.
TTTTCAAATAATGTTTCGTATTATCGAAACATATTTATGGGAAGTACGCGCATCATGCCATGATAAATGTTTAAAATTCTATAAGAATATAAAGCCAATATTTTGGAACCAAGGGATTAAATCAACAGGAGTCAAAGTGATATGACCGACATTTATAAATTTCTTGCCGACCACCAGATAGAATGCGAACGCCATAATCATCCCCCGGTTTTTACGGTTGAGGACGTCCATCGACTGGTTCCGCCACTACCGGCGGCAAAGACAAAAAGTCTTTTTTTACGCGACACGAAAGGATTAAGACACTTTCTGATTATTGTCAGAGGTGAAAAACGGGTCAATTTAAAAGCGCTGCGAGCAATTCTTAACAGCAGCAAATTGCGGTTTGGCTCTCCGGAACGCTTGAAAAAATATCTGGGTGTGGACCCCGGATCCGTCTCCATTTTTGCGGCTGTAAACGATATGGATAAAGCGGTAGAGATAATCATAGACACCGCTTTATGGGAGTCAGACGCTTTTCAGTTCCATCCCCTTGTCAACACAAGCACCCTGGTTATTTCACGGGATAATATCGAACGATTTCTGGGTAAGACCGGACATGAAACTCAAGTGCTCGACGTTCCCGGCTTGTAGCATGCAATGCACTTGATTTCGATGCAGGCGCCTTTGGGCAGCGCACTAACCTCCACGACGGCCCTGGCCGGGCGATGCGCTGAAAAATATTCGGTGTATATTTCGTTGAAATCGGCAAAATTGTTCAAATCAATAACAAAAACATCCACCGCAACCACATGGTCCAGATCGTATCCTGCGGCCAGTACCACCTGGCGGAGGTTTTCCAGTGCTTGCCTGGCCTGGGGAACAAAATCAGGACCGATCAGTTCTCCGGTCTCAGGTTGTATGCCAAGCTGCCCGCTTATAAAAAGCCAGGGCGCCACAGCGATCCCCTGGGAATACGGCCCGATGGCCGCCGGCGCTCGATCTGTTTGAATCACTTTGCACGCCATAATATCCTCCCAACTCGTCCAGTTTATTTTTTAGATTGGAATATCAGTAACCGTTCACAGGTTCAGGGTTCAACGTTCAGGGTTAAGGACAAAGAAAGCATGAAGATTCGAAGTCCTCGTTACAAAGTTCATTTTCCCAAGTAATTGCCAATTTAGCTTCAAATTTTGGATTAGGACTGACGAAACTGAAGCTTTTCTCGTAAATACGCATCCTAAATGCAGTCCGGGGACAAGAATGGAACCTTGAACCCCTGAACCTTTGAACCCGTGAACGCTTACGTATATCAATACTGACAAACTCGTAAAAAGTCTTTTGTGAGCGATATCTGATCATTTGGGAATCCAGTGTTTCAAGCGGTGATGCGTTAAAAATTTTAAGCTGTTTAAGGCGCTTGCGACGAGTTCTTGAAATTTATCCGCCTCCGGTGTGATTTAGCAGCACCGCTTGAAACGCCCCCAAATGTTCACCGAGCGAACAAAACGGACTTTTTACGAGACCATCAATACTACCAGTCATAGAGAATTTCCCAATGATCCTGAAATGCCCCCTCTTTCTGGGTGTAATGATACGACAGCGTTTTACCTTTGCCCGCTCCCGTATTTTTGTTTTCTCTCCAGTACCGCAAATAAATGGCCGGAAGTAAACCCATAGCACCTTCGGAACTGCCTGATCTCGCCGGGTCCTTCAGCCACACTTCTTTTTGCTCGATCACCTTCCATACAGATCCGGAGACTTTGCTTCTGACCCTTTCACCCACATGGGGAAGCGCCAGCTTCTCCCGCAACTCTTTAAACCGGTACATGGAAAGTTCGCCGTAATCTAGAACTTTTTCACCAAAAATCATAATGCCGATGGCCCCAATGGGCGCGGTTAGGAGAATGGACAAAACCGCGACAGCCAGAATTACCTCTCCCGAAGCGACGCCGGCCGCAAGGGGAACCGCCCCAATGGCAGCCTGGACAGTGGCTTTGGGGATGTACGCCACCACGCAAAAGAGTCTTTCTTTCCAATCAAAGGGCGTCCCGATGAGTGACACATACGTGCCGACACTTCTAAAGATAAGACCGATGAAAATAACCAGGGCTCCGGCCAATCCTGCTTTCCAGGCCACATGAATGTTCACCTGAGCCCCCACCAGAACAAACAGCAAAAGCTCTGCAACTATCCATAGTTTTTTTAGTTTCTGAGAAATGATATGTGCGATGGGTTCTGATTTTTCCAAGATGACAAACCCGATGGCCATAACGCCCAGAAGGCTTGCCACAGGCACATGCGCTTCGCAAACCGATTCCATCCAGGTAAGAACGATGGCCACTCCCATGACCATCATCGTCCGTTTAGGGGGACGCCAGTCATATTTGGTAAAAAGACGGTACAAAAAATATCCGGGAATGATTCCTACGATAATCCCCAGTGTGATGGAAATCGGAATTTCAGCCAGCTGAATAAAAATATTGCTTTGTTCTCCACCGTACATGCCTAAAAATACGGTAAACAGAACGATAACGAAAACATCATCCAACGAAGAAGCACCCAGGATCAGAGTGGGGATTCCCTTTTTAGACCCCCGCCCTCGATCCATAAAGTCGATCATCAGGGGAACGACAACGGCCGGAGAGACCGCAGCCAAGATGGAACCCAGAATGGCGGCCTCGAGATAGGTTATATTTAGCAGCCTGGGCGCCACAAGCATAATCCCGCCAATTTCAAAAACAGCCGGCACGGCGCTCATGATAACCGCAGCGCGTCCGACCCGTCTCAAGGCATCCCGGCGGAGTTCAAATCCGGCCCGAAGCAGAATCACGATCAGGGCTATTTTCCTGAAATCTCCTGAAACTCCCATCATTTCAGGAGACATAAAATTCAATACATACGGACCGACCAGAACCCCGACGATAAGCATGCCGATCAGACCGGGCAATTGCAGGCGTTTAAACAGATAATCAGCGACTAACCCCAAAATGATGATGAGCGCCAAGCTGAAAGCCATTGTTACCTCTTTTTTTGTTTGCCTTTACCCTGGGATAAGATTGAATTAAAAGGGAAATGCTTAAATTTCATTCGCGCCGCAAATATGCTGCTGAGCAATATGAATGGCGAATATGGAACAAGGAATTTCGTATGTAAAAATAAGCGCTTAAAAAATATAGATCTGGGCTCAAAGTGCCCGGCTTTGATTGCCGCCGAAGGAGATTTGCCTTAATTTACATCAACAGCGGCACCTCGTATTTTTATCCATCGCGCGTCAACGACCACCCGGAAAACGGGTGACTTGAATTTTCGGCCACAGGCCGAAAAGGCAAAAGCACGTTAGTGCTTTGATCGTTGCATTTGCCACCGGGGGCAAAGCTCCCGGTTTTAGACAAAAATCAATTTTTTGACTTCATCCAGCAGCGGTGATTTTAATTCACGCCATTTGGGTTGAATCGCCTTGTCCCCATGCCATTCGAATTCAACGGCATCAAATTTTTCAGGGATATCATGTGGCGGATCGACCCCATACTGCTGTTTCGGATAATACTCTACCCAAAGCATACGATGGGGATCGATATTGAACTCCTTTGAAACCAGGGTGGCGATGTGACTGCTGCAGCTTCTTACCGACATTTTACTGTCTTCTACGTCGGACACCACGACAATAATAGGCCTTAAATGCATCAGGCCCTTTTTATCTCCCTTTTTAAGATCATAGATGCGCAGCCTGCATTTCCCGCTACCGAGTTTTAGCTTTCCGCCCCAACCCTGCCAGAAAAATATATCATCGTGTACAAGCATAAAATTATCTTGGGCAAAACATTTATCGTGTGTGACCGGGCACTTCGTAAGTGGTGCACGAACCGCTCCCACAGGTTCTGGTCTGGGATTTAGCCCCCTGGCCGGTCCCGGAACCAACGCCCATGCTGTAGCTGGTGGAGCTCAAAACCCGTTCGAGATTCTCGCCGGCGCATTTTGGGCATTTGAGTTCAATTTCTTCATCCTTATTCATGACGAGCAGCTCGATAAATTCCTCACATTTTAAGCACTTGAATTCATATATCGGCATATTAACACTCCTTTAGATCCTTGAGTATAGAATCTGTATTATATTTATTGTAAACTTCACGGTTTCAAAGGTTCAGGGGTTCAAGGTTCCATTCTTGTCTTCCGACTGCATTTGGGATGCGTATTTACGAGAAAAACGTCAGTTTCGTCAGTCCTAATCCAAAATTTGAAGCTAAATTGCCAATTACTTGGGAAAATGAACATTTGTAACGAGGACTTCGAATCTTCATGCTTTCTTTGTCCTTAACCCTGAACGTTGAACCCTGAACCTGTGAACGGTTACTATTTTTTTAAATATGGATCGACAATGATCTTTTCCATCATATTCAATAAATTGTCAAGGTTCAACAACCAATGCTAAGGAACTTCAAACCGGTTTTAACTCGTGTCCATCCACAAATGGTAGATTTTGGTTCGGGGCAAGGTCTGAGCGATTTTGAAACCGGAGGAATAGCGTGCTATTTTGAGGATTTCAAAAGAGCGAAAACACCGCCCAGGGCCGAAAGATGCCGTTTGTGGATGGACACTAACCCGCCGCAGGCAACCGAACCTCAAACAATGCCCCGGGACCGTCAGGGTCTTCAAGTTTTAAAGTGCCGCCATGTTTTCGAACAATTTCGTGGCAGATATACAGACCGAGGCCGGTGCCGTCCCCCACCGCTTTAGTGGTGAAAAAAGGTTTGAAAATGTCCTTCCGGATCGACACGGGAATACCGGGCCCGGTATCTTTGCACGAAAAAACAACCTGGTTTGCATGTGTGTCAAACTGCGTAGAAAGAAACACCGTCCCCTTCATGTCCATAACCGCCTGGATGGCGTTGTGGATGATATTCAGCGCCACCTGACCCAAATTTGCAAAATTCCCCTGGATATCCGGCAACTCCGGGGCATAATTTTCAACGATTTTAAGATCACAATGTTTATATTGGTTGTGCATGACCCGTAAAGCATCCTTGACAACGGAATTGATGCTCACCGATTCTAAATAGGTCTGGGTTTGTCTGGAGAGTCCTAGAAGACTTGAAACAATCGACCTTGCCCGGACAAGTTCTCGATCGACAAACTTAAGATCATCGATCAAGTCCTCGTCCGGGGGATTTTTTCTATCCCATTGATCCATGTCTTCGATGGCGGACTGGACCAGACTGGTGGCACTTGTCAGGGGATTGTTGAGTTCATGGGCAACACCCGCAACCAATTGGCCGATGGCGGCCAGGCTTTCCGAACGGATCAACTGCTCTTGGGTTCGTTCCTTTTCAAAAAGGGCCTCTTTTAGGGCGCGGGTCCTTTCTTCAACCTTTTTTTCAAGATCCTTATTCAGGTCATCGATGACTTTATAGGAACGGGCGTTTTCAATGGCAAGGGCACTCTGGCTGGACAGTGTTTCAAGAAGATCAACGTCTTCCTGTATAAAAAGATCGCCGGAACGCTTTTCACCCAGCACAATGAATCCATTCAACGTCTCCTCGAATAACAGTGGCAGGGCTATCTCGGCATCCAACGCCTCCATATCTGAGAGTACATCCGGGGACATGGCCTTTAGGGTCTTCTTTTTTAAATTGTTTTTCACAACAGGTTGGCGATGCGTCTGCATCCATCTCACCAGGGCGGAGTTCTCACGCCATGTAAGCGGTTGATCAGAATTCATTTGTTTGCCGCGGACTGCAAAATTCACAAATTTTTTTCCGGAGATGCCCGACAAAAATAGGGCGCAATGGTCCACCAGCATCGTATCGGCCACCGTATCCACCAGAAGTTTTGCAATTGCGTCAAAATCGAGCACCGACACGACCATTTGGCTCACATGTTTGATGGTCTTCTGATAGTCATATTTGCCTTTGTAGAAAATGCCATCGACAAAGTTTTGTACGTTTGATTTTAACGGTCCGAAGACAAACGCAATGAGAATAAAAAAGAATATGGGGAAATACATCGAATTTGAAAGGTGAAACCCCTTGAAAACGGTGTCGGCCACAATAATGAGCAGGGCATACAAACATGTCAAAAACGCCGTCAGAATCGAATAGATAAGGCTTTTTCTGATCAATATCCCCATGTCCAGCAAGTCGTGCTTGAAAAGCCCTACCGCAAAAACAATCAGGGGAATAAAACTTAAATTGCCGGGAGGATACACCGAATAGCCCTGGATCGTAAAAACATTCATCCCGTTCATGAGACCCATGATCCCAAATCCGGCAAATAGATACTTCAGTCTGTTCTTGTGGGAACTGCTTTTTTCCTGCTGTATGGCCTGATGAATCAGCATCAAAACATATAGGGTAACGAAAAGGCCGGCCAGGCCGAAGAAAGGATAGAGGGGGCCGCCCCTTGCGAAGTAACCAAAATAATGTTTCTGCATGGACGCAATATAAAAAGGTGTCGGCGTAAAGCACATCAGAATAAATGAATAGACATATGCCGCCTTGATCAGCCATTTTCGCCCGGAAATATTGAGATAGGCATGGAAAAAATGGACATATACAGGGAAGAGGTAGACAATGAAAAAATGATCCGTGCGACTGATAAAAAGCGCCGCTTCCACTGATTCGACATTGAAGGCAAATAGGATGTCAAAGTAAAGAAAAGATCCGAGCACGCAAATGGTCAAAAAAAGAAAGTTGGTCCGGGTCCTTGGGCCGCGAAAAATCGCCAAAGCCGCCAGTGCGAGAAAGCAAATCAGCGTCAACAATGGTGGAATGCTGTAGAAGGTCATCGTATTATAATCTTGAAAGGCTCAGTTTAGGACTTAGTTTCTTTTGCCCAGCATCTCATGGGCATGATCCAGCGTGGCTCGGGTTATTTTTTCACCCCCCAGCATCCGGGCGATCTCCTTAACGCGTTCTGTTTCACTGAGTCGTTTGATGGTGGTGCGGGTTCTTCCATTTGAAATCCGCTTTGAAATCCTAAAATGATGATCGCCAAATTTGGCAATCTGAGGCAAATGGGTGATGCAGATGACCTGGTGATGACGGGCAAGAGAGGACAGTTTTTTGCCGACAACCTCGGCCACACTCCCCCCGATTCCAGCATCAACTTCATCAAACACAATGGCCTCCACTGCTTCTGTTTCGGCCAATATGGCCTTTAAAGCGAGCACCACTCTCGACAGTTCGCCGCCTGAAACAATGCTGGAAAGCGGTTTCAGCGGTTCCCCCACATTCGGAGCAATCCGGAAGGTTGCTTGGTCGATCCCGGTTTCGAAGACGGTTTGTTCTTCGATGGTAAGATACGGATCGGCATCTTCATCCGCCGGCAGGGTTCGAAACGATATTTCAAACTTTGTGTGAGGCATCTTAAGGGAGGTCAGTTCTTTTTCTACTTTTTGGGCCAGTGTTTTTGCTGTTTTTTTCCTATCCCTGGAGAGTTTATGGGTCAGTTCGGTCAATTTGCCATGCAGTTCAAAAAGCTTTTTTTCGGTATCGGCGATATCCCCGGATAAATTTTCCATCTCCGAAAGCTCATGATCGATGGATTCAAACCGTAAAAGAACGGCCTCCAGCGATCCTCCGTATTTGCGCTTCAGCTTAACGAGGGTGTCAAGTCGTTCTTCGACCGTATCCAGACGGCTTTCGTCCATCTGTATGTTTTTCAAATACCTTCTAAGTTCATCCGCAATATCTTCAAGATGAAAAGCTGCTTCAGCGATACGCTCCGCCTTTGGCGCAAGCAGGGGATCTAGGGTCGAAGCCTTGTCAAGATCTTTCTTCACGGCCAAAAGGCCTTCAACAGCAGCGCCCTGTGAATCATAAAGCATTTCGATGCCACCCTGGACGGCCTGGAAAAGTGCTTCGCTGTTTTTCAGGCGTGTCCGTTCTTGTTCCAGGGCGGTATCTTCTCCGAGTGTTACCGTTGCTTGCCGGATCTCTTTTTGCTGGAATTCGATCAGCTGTATGTGTTCCGCCTGCCGGTCTCTTTTATGCTTCAGGTTATTCAATTTCCGAATCAGCGGAACGATTTCATGAAAACACCTGGATACTTTCTCACGCACAGCCGTCAACCCGCCAAATTGATCGATGATTGCCAGCTGCTGGTCTTCCTTTAACAACCCCTGATGAGCATGCTGCCCGGATATACTGGCCAGATTTTCGGTGATAAGATTCAGTATCCCAATGGTGGTAAGACGTCCATTGATATAAATCCGGTGTCGGTCCTTTCGGGAAATAATCCTTCTGATCAACAGCCCTTCTTCAGGATTGTACCCGTTGTCTTTCATGATTTTTACAATGGGGCTTTGTTTTTTGATTTGAAACAATGCTTCGAGTTCTGCTGTTTCGTAACCGGTACGAATGAGTTTTGCCGTCGCTCGGCTGCCGAGGAGAAGATTGACGGCATTGATGATGATGGATTTCCCGGCGCCGGTCTCACCACTCAAGATGGCCAGCCCCTCTGAAAAGAATATCTGGAGGTCGTCGATGATGGCAAAGTTTCTAATGGAGAGTTCTCGGAGCATAGAAGCGATAATCCAATTGTCTTAATGTGGGGAGAAAGACCATTTTCGACGTTATCGCACAATATTGGCAACTTGTAAAGATTCTTGTTTTTTGAGGTCCATGGGCTTTCACGGTTAAGCCTTAAGCGCATATTCCTTGACAGATCAGGAAGATAAGGCTATTTTTTCGTAAAATTCGTCAAGGATGGATATTATGTCTGAAAAAGGTATTGTATTTTTCCCGGATAACGTCATCGAAGCCACTCCCAAAGATTACCGATTGGACGACTATGAAGATGTGTTCTTTTCGGCACAGGACGGCACCCGTCTGCACGGCTGGTTGGTGCACGGTCCGGATACGCGTGCGGTACTTCTGTGGTTTCATGGCAATGCGGGAAATATCAGTCACCGGCTGCACAATCTTAAAAAGCTTCACGATGCCCTTCAGATTCCGATCTTCATTTTTGATTACCGCGAATACGGCCTGAGCCAAGGGGAAATATCCAAGGCCGGGACTTTCTCAGACGCCCACGGGGCATTTCAATACCTGATCCGAGACAGGGGGTTTAAAGCCTCATCTGTATTGCTGTTCGGTCGGTCCCTGGGAACCGCCCTGGCCGTCGATATCGCCAGCCGAGAAGACTGTCTGGGGGTCATTCTGGAAGCCGCATTCACGTCAACGGACGATATGATGAAACGCTATTTCCCTTTTTTTGCACCGCAGCCGACATCGACCGTCAAATATGACAGTCTATCCTTGATCGAAAATGTTAAATCACCCGTTCTGTTCGTCCATGGACAATTTGATCAGACCATTCCGGTTTTAATGGCCCGTCGTCTGTTTGAAAAAGCCTCGTCTCCCAAGGATTTTTATGAAATCCCGGGCGCAGACCACAATGATACCTATCTGGTGGGCGGAAACGAATATTTCGCAGTGTGGCAGAAATTTTTAATCAATTGTCTCGATCGTAAGAAATCCCGTAAATCTTAATTTTATCGAAAAAAATATTCAATCTTCTGATCGTCCTTACAGCGATAATCCTTCTGACGGTACTGCTTCACTACGAAAACAGTCAAAATAAAAAAGGTCTGCTGCCGGCCAAAACACTCCTATCATCGCTTTTTATCCTTGCAGTTCTGGTTCAGCCTCACCCGATTACCCATTATTATCGATTTCTCCTTGCGGGGCTGCTGTTATGCCTGGTTGGAGATGTCTGCCTGGCCTTTCAGCAGGAAAAAATGTTTCTTTGGGGTCTGATCTCTTTTTTGCTGGGGCATGTTTCTTATATATTCGGTTTTTTCCATGTGGCCCATCCCGGTGCGTGGACATGGGGAGGATCTATCATCGTTCTGTGTATCAGCAGCAGGATCTATTTCTGGCTCAAACCCCATTTGGGGGCAATGAAAACACCGGTTCTGCTTTACTGCATCGTCATCACCGTGATGCTTTCCGGAGCATGGTCGGTTTTAGACAATTCATGCCTGACGGTATCGGGACGCCGAATGGTTTTTAGCGGTGCTTTCCTCTTCTACATTTCCGACGTGTTTGTGGCCCGGGATCGCTTTTTGAAAAAAGAATTTTTCAATCGGCTCGTCGGCCTGCCCCTTTATTACATCGGCCAATTCACTTTGGCCTTCTCCGTAGGATTTCTTGAATAAAATAATTGTAACCGTGCACAGGTTCAGGGTTCAACGTTCAGGGTTAAGGACAAAGAAGGCATGAAGATCTGAAGTCCTCGTTACAAATGTTCATTTTCCCAAGTAATTGCCAATTTAGCTTCAAATTTTGGATTAGAACTGACGAAACTGACGCTTTTCTCGTAAATACGCATCCCAAATGCAGTCCGGGGACAAGAATAGAACCTTGAACCCCTGAACCTTTGAACCCGTGAACGCCTACAAATAATTTATGGTGGTTGACTTAAAATTTTATTTTGCTTATGACATTCTTAATAACAGCCATACGGTTCTTTTAAACGCTAAAAAGTAGGAGCATACGATGGTCAGGACCGAAATATCACTATTTTTGAAAAACGTTCCCGGAGAACTTGGGAAACTGGCGTCACTGTTTTCAGACGAGCGCATCAACATCGATGCGCTCACCATACAAGACGCATCGAGTTATGTGCAGAATCTTTTTGAAGCCCGGGGGAAATCCATAAAGCGGATCGCTTCGGTTGCCAGCTATAATTCCATACGGAAGGACTCGGCCCACTTCGCTCTGATCCGGATGATTGTCGATCAGACGGACAAGGCCATCGATCTGTTGTCAAAAAATGATTACCTTTTCGATATTATGCCGGTGATGACCCTTGAGCTTGAAAACAAACCGGGTTCGCTTGCAGACGTGGCAAATAAGTTTGGAAAAGAAGGCATCAACATCAACTACGTTTACGGAACGGTTTCGTCATCCGATGAAAAATGCCTTTTTGTGTTTTGTCCGGAAGATATTGATCTGGCGGCCAAAATTTTCAAAGAATAACACCCGTGAATGGGTGAAGCTTGACCGTTTAAAAACCGGATTATCTGAATACGACATTTTTTTAAAAAGGGTTAAACGTGACTCAGGATCCGTGTGAAGGACGGCGCTTGTCCTTTAATATGTGGTTGGAGATGACCACTCTCTGAATCTCCGAAGTTCCCTCATAAATTGTAAAAACCCGGGCATCCCTGTAAAAACGTTCAACCGGATAGTCTTTAATAAATCCATACCCGCCATGCATCTGCAGCGCTTTTGCAGTCACCCGGTTGACCATTTCAGAGGCAAAAAGCTTGGCCATGGACGCCTGTGCGATAAATTTTTCGCCCCTGTCTTTCATGGCGGCGGCTGAAAGCATTAACTGCCGTGCGGCTTCTATTTCTGTGGCCATGTCCGCAATCATCCAGCGCAGACCCTGAAATTTCGAAATCGGCTGCCCGAACTGCTCTCTTTTTTTAGCATACTTCACGGCAGCATCGAATGCCGCCTGGGCCACCCCCACCGACTGGGCCGCGATACCGATGCGCCCGCCGTCCAACGCTTTCATGGCGATTTTAAAACCGTCTCCCTCATTTCCCAATCTGTTTTCAGCAGGGACGATGCAATCGTTAAAGATTAGGTCTGTGGTATCGGAAGCACGGAGACCCATTTTATCTTCCTCATTTCCCACCATTAATCCGGGGGTGTCTTTCTCAACGATAAATGCACTGATACCGTGGTGACGCTGTGCTTCATCGGTGATGGCCGTAACAATAACCAATCCGGCATTCTTTCCGGATGTGATAAACCGTTTTGTACCATTGATAATGTACGCATCACCTTTTCGGACAGCGGTGGTCGACTGCCGGACAGGATCTGACCCGGCATGGGGTTCGGTCATGGCAAAGGCGCCGATGATATCTCCCGTACAAAGCGGTTTTAAAAATTTTTCCTTCTGCATCTCGGTTCCCAACCGGTAGATGCTTTCACAGACAATGGAATTGTGAACCGACATCACCACTGCCGTTGAAGCACAGGAATAGGCAATTTCGGAAAGGGCCAGGACATAACTCACCGTGTCGGCACCGGACCCTTCGTATTCAAACGGAACCATCATTCCCATAAGCCCCAGTTCTCCCATCTTTTTAAGATTTTCAGCCGGAAATTCCTTGGTCTTATCGCGTTCCGCAGCGGTCGGCGCAACGACTTTCCTCGAAAACTCCCTGGCCATGGTCTGAATCATGATCTGTTCATCCGTCAGCGCAAAAGACATCGATTATTCCTTTTAACAGTTTCAAAATAAATTCGTTTACGCGATTTAACAAAACGCGGCAATTCTCCTAAATTTCGAATCTCTGCAGCACACAACGCGGAAAATTGAACCCTAAGTTCTCAAGGCTACGGCCCGTAAATTATGACCAGCATCTCTGCTTTTTCTTCTCCGATATTTGTCAATTTATGCCGTATTCCCGAGTTGAAATGAAGAGATTCCCCGACATCGAGGGTATTGATATGATCCCCCACCGTCACTTCCACTTTTCCGGCCAGTACATAGACGAACTCTTCACCCTCGTGCTGATATCCCACGCCTTTGTGATCCTGCATAGCGTCAATCGAGACTTTGAACGCCTTCAAATGTTTATTCTCCGCCCCGGGCGTCAGGGTTGTATAGGCATAATTTTCGGTGCGTTTTGTGTATGCCTTGATACGACGCCTCAAGCTCGACTCCTGTTCTCTGAGGAAAAAGCCCGAATCGATCTCCAACGCCTTGGCAATCTGCAAAAGCGCTCCCACCGGCGGAATCTTTTTGCCGCTCTCGATTTCTTTTAGATAATCGATGGAAAAACCGGTTTCATTGGCCACACGATCAAGGGTCATTTTTTTCTTTAACCGCTCCTTCTTTATCTTCTTCCCGACCGGAGCCAGAGCCTCGGCCTTCTTCTTAGCCATAACGCCTCCTTATGGGTATTCATAGAATCCCCGACCCGTCTTTCTGCCCAGCCATCCGGCCTCCACGTATTTCCGAAGCAGCGGACAGGGGCGGTATTTTGAATCTTTAAATCCATCGAAAAGGGTATCCATAATTGCAAGGCAGGTATCCAGGCCGATGAGATCCGCCAGTGCCAGCGGGCCCATGGGATGATTCGCACCCAGTTTCATGACGGTGTCGATATCTTCCCGGGACCCAACGTCCTGGTACAGACAATAAACCGCCTCGTTGATCATGGGCATGAGAATCCGGTTGGCGATAAAGCCGGGATAATCGTTTGCTTCGGCCGGTGTTTTGCCGAACCGAACGGCCAGGTCCCAGGTTGTTTTAAACGTTTCCTCCGAGGTTGCCAGTGCCCGGATCACCTCGACCAGCTTCATCACCGGGGCAGGATTCATAAAATGCATCCCGATAATTTTATCCGGCCGTTTTGTATGGGCTGCAACCCTTCCGATGGGAATAGACGATGTATTGGTCGCCAGAATCACCTGCGATGCACAGATTCGATCCAGATCTTCGAATATTTGAAACTTGATCGGTTCATGCTCGGTGGCGGCCTCTACCACAAAATCGGCAGATGCCATATCCTCGATGTCAACGCTGGCGGTGATTCTTCCCAGAACACCATTCATCGTTTCAACGGTCACTTTCCCTTTTTCAACACCGCGGTGCAGGTTCTTCTGGATGATTTCAAGGCCCCGCTCTACAAATTCAGCGGCGATGTCGCTCATGATCACATCAAGGCCGCTCATTGCGGCAACTTGAGCGATGCCGTTCCCCATCTGACCCGCGCCCACAACGCCGAATGTTTTGATGTCCATACTCATCTCCTTATCTTTTCACCACCAGGGCAACCCCTTCACCGCCGCCCAGGCACAGGGACGCGACCCCGACGTTTTTGTCCTGGCGTATCATTTCATATAAGAGGGTCACCAGCACGCGGCATCCGCTTGCACCGATGGGATGACCCAACGAAACGCTTCCGCCGTTCACATTAACCTTGGAAGGATCCAGTTCAAGGGTTCGCAGCACCGCCACCGTCGAACCGCTGAAAGCTTCGTTGATCTCGAAAAGATCGACATCCTCTATGGAAATTCCCTCTTTTTTCAAACACTTGGGAATGGCCCAAATGGTCGCCACCAGCAGGTATTTCATGTCCATGCCAAATGATGCCTGGGCACCGATGGTCGCCATGATCTCACAGCCCAATTCTTCGGCTTTGTCTTTGGACATGACCACCACCGCTGCAGCACCGTCGCTGATGATGGACGCGTTGCCGGCCGTTCCCCTGCCATCCTTTTTAAATGCAGGCTTCATTTTTGACAAGTTTTCGAACGTCGTCTCACGGGGGCATTCATCCTCATCAAAAATGACAGAATCACCTTTACGCTGAGGGATTTCAACGGAAACAATTTCATTTTTGAACCGTCCTGCTCGGATGGCTTCAAGGGCGCGACGATAGGATTCGGCAGCATAACGATCCTGGTCTTCACGGCTGACGTTATACCGCTCCGAACACAGTTCGTTTGAAATCCCCATGTGAAAATCGTTGACAATATCCCAGAGCCCGTCATGAACCATATGGTCTTCGATCTTGCCCGGTCCCATGCGATATCCAAAACGACCTTTTTCAAGATAATACGGGGCCCTGCTCATGTTTTCCATCCCCCCGGCAACCACGACATCCGCATCCCCGACCTGAACGGCCTGGGCCGCCAGCATGACCGCCTTTAAGGCGGAGCCGCAGACCTTGTTTACCGTGATGCATTCAACGTCATAGGGCATATTGGCCTTAACGGCTGCCTGTCTGGCAGGATTTTGGCCGCAGCCGCACGGAAGAACCATTCCCATTATCACTTCATTGACATGATCTTTTTTTATTCCGGCACGTTCAACCGCCGCTTCAATCACCACAGCCCCCAGATCGTTGGCTCCCATACTGCCCAAAGAACCATTGAAACTCCCCAACGGCGTTCTCACTGCACTCACAATGACTGCTTCTTTCATATTATCCCCTTTATATGCTTGTTGGTATTGTCTAATATAGATAGTCCGGTAAAGCATCTCGAGTTGAAATGCCTAAATTGCCTAAATTGCCTAAAATGATCTAAAATGCCTAAATTTAAGTGGAATTGCCAATTTTATTTGCTTTTCCCCATTGAGATAAATATTGCAAGCAATTCGCTGAATTCTTCGTATCTTGAGCGTCTAAAGTTCTCTCGTCATGCCGGACTTGATCCGGCATCCAGGAATCATCTGTTGCTGATGATGTTCTGGATTCCCGCTTTCGCGGGAATGACGGCGATTATTTTGTGGTCTTAATAATTTCAAAAAGTTAGAAGATTTTTGGACTGTCCAGTTCGTATGACCGTACCCTAAATGTAATTTTAGGCAATTTAGGCATTTTAGATCATTTTAGGCATTTCGGCTACATGTTCCGTCGATACTTCCCCCCCACATCATACAATGCCTGGGTAATCTGCCCCAGTGTGCATCCCTTGACGGTCTCCATAAGTTCGACAAAGATATTATCTCCGGACAAAACGGTTTTCTGGAGGCGTTCGAGCATTTTCGGGGCTTCTTTTTCATTCCGTTTCTTGAACTCTGCCATACGCTTGAGTTGTGATTCCTTTTCAGCTTCGGTGGCCCTGGACAGTTCAATACATTCAGACAGCTGTTCCAGATCGGCGTCAGGATCCCGGAAGGTATTGACACCAACGATCGGCAATTCACCGGTATGCTTTAGATTCTCATAATAGATCGATTCCTCCTGAATCTTGCTCCGCTGGTAGCCGGTTTCCATGGCGCCGAGTACGCCGCCGCGTTCGGCAATCCTGTCGAATTCTGAAAGAACCGCTTCTTCCACGAGCCGCGTCAGTTCCTCTACCACAAAGCTCCCCTGGTTCATATTTTCATTCTTGGCAAGGCCCCACTCCCGGTTGATGATGAGCTGGATGGCCAGTGCACGCCGGACCGATTCGTTGCTAGGCGTTGTAATGGCTTCATCGAAGGCGTTGGTGTGAAGACTGTTGCAGTTGTCATAAATCGCACAGAGCGCCTGAAGGGTTGTCCGGATGTCGTTAAACTGGATGTCCTGACTGTGCAAGGAGCGGCCGGATGTCTGCACATGATATTTCATCATCTGAGACCGGACCGACCCGCCGTATTTATTTTGGATAGCAATAGACCATATGCGTCTCGCCACCCTCCCGATCACCGTATATTCCGGTTCCATGCCATTGGAAAAGAAGAAGGACAAATTGGGTGCAAAACTGTCGATGGGCATGCCCCGGGACAGATAATATTCCACATAGGTAAAGCCGTTGGCCAGGGTGAGGGCCAGTTGGGTAATCGGATTGGCGCCGGCCTCGGCAATGTGGTATCCTGAAATGGAAACCGAATAGAAATTGCGAACATCATTTTTTATAAAATATTCCTGGATATCTCCCATCATTTTCAGCGCAAATTCTATGGAGAAGATACAGGTGTTTTGACCCTGATCCTCTTTTAAAATGTCCGCCTGAACCGTACCGCGAACATTGGACAGCGTCATGGAACGAATGTCGTTGTATTCTTTTTCCGTCGGCGCCCTTCCTTTGTCACTTCGGAACACGTCAATCTGCTGGTCTACAGCCGTGTTTAAAAACATGGCAAGCATTATGGGTGCGGGGCCGTTGATGGTCATGGAAACCGATGTGCTGGGGGCACATAGATTAAAACCATCATATAA
Organism: Desulfobacterales bacterium; assembly: GCA_030145345.1. Taxonomy (GTDB): domain Bacteria; phylum Desulfobacterota; class Desulfobacteria; order Desulfobacterales; family UBA11574; genus JAAXQD01. The sequence goes on along the minus strand of JAQYVT010000003.1, from coordinate 28,172 downwards.
AACTTTGACATCGTCGAGGGTGCATACACTGACTCCCGAAGTCCCTACCTTGCCGTAAATATCGGGTCTTCGATCCGGATCGTATCCGTATAATGTTACGGAATCAAACGCCGTGGACAGACGCTTGGCTGCGTAATTTTCAGACAACAGTTTGAATCTTCTGTTGGTCCTGGCAGGATCGCCTTCTCCGGCAAACATTCGGGTCGGATCTTCGTCCACCCGTTTTAGCGGAAAGACACCGGCGGTAAACGGAAACCGGCCGGGGACATTTTCTTCCCTTAACCAGGTGTAAATTTCTCCGGGATCCTCGAATTTGGGGAGAACGATCTTCGGGATTGGCGTATGCGAGAGCGATTGATGGTAAAGGGGGACCCTTATTTCACGATTTCGCACACGGTAGACTAGTTCGTCTTTGGTATACGTTTCTTTGATCTCTTCCCAGTCGTCAAGCAGACGGGTCGTCTCGGGATGGAGCCCGTCTTCGGCCGTTGCAATTTCCGCTTTAAGCCGATTTAAAACTTCTGATGCATCGCCGTTAAGATTGTCATTGCTTAGGGTTGCTGCAGCCTCTTTTAGGTGCCATACTTTCCGAACAGCATCCGCTTGCGCTTGTGTCTTCTGATGATAGCTTCTGATGGTATCCGCAATTTCAGCAAGATAACGGGTGCGTTCCGGAGGGATAATGATGGTTTTGGATGTTGAAATGCACGTTTGGGTTCTGGGTAGATTCGAGTCAAAAACAATCCCTGTTTTTTTTGTCAGCGTATCCATAATAGCATGGTACAAGGCCGTAACCCCGTCATCATTGAATTTTGAGGCAATGGTCCCATAGACCGGCATTTCCTCGGGTGACTTGTCCCATGCCTTCCGGTTGCGCTGCACCTGCTTGCGGACGTCCCGGACCGCATCCTCACCGCCCCGCTTTTCATATTTGTTTATGACCACAAGATCTGCAAAATCGAGCATGTCTATCTTTTCGAGCTGCGTGGCGGCGCCGAATTCGCTGGTCATTACATAGATCGACAAATCGACCAAGTCGATAATGCTTGAATCTCCCTGCCCGATACCGGCCGTTTCTGCAATCACCAGGTCAAAGCCTGCTGCCTTCACAACGTCTATGGCTTCAGCCAAGGCATGGGGAATTTCTGTCTGTGATCGACGGGTTGCCAGGCTTCGCATGTAAACCCTTGGATTCTCGATGGCATTCATCCGGATTCTGTCCCCTAGAAGCGCACCGCCGGTTTTGCGCCGCGAAGGGTCACTGCTGATAATTGCCAGTTTAATGTCCTTGAGGTCGTGGAGAATTCTCAGAATCAGCTCGTCCGTGAGGGACGATTTGCCGGCGCCACCGGTTCCGGTAATGCCGATAACCGGTGTTTTTCGTTTGCCGATTTTGTTTAAAATTTCGGTTCTAAGCCTGGCAAGGTGTCCGTTTCCTTCTGCTTTGGCCAGTTCAACAGTGGTAATAAGGTTGGCAACCGTGTACGTGTCGTCTGTAGAAAGACCGGCAACGTTAAAATCCTTTCCTTGGTTCGTAGAAAAATCCATAGCCTCGACCATATGGTTAATCATCCCCTGCAGCCCCATTTTGGCGCCGTCCTCAGGAGAATATATCTTGGTTACACCATAGGCTTCCATCGCTCTAATCTCATCAGGGATGATAACACCGCCGCCGCCCCCGAACACCTTGATATGTGGAACCCTTTTTTCTTTCAAAAGGTCAATAATGTATTTGAAAAATTCCACATGCCCTCCCTGGTAGCTGGACACCGCAATTCCCTGAACATCTTCCTGTATCGCAGCATCGACGATTTCCTGGACAGAGCGGTTGTGCCCCAGATGAATGACCTCAACGGCGGCATCCTGGAGTATTCGGCGCATGATATTTATGGACGCGTCATGACCGTCAAAAAGAGATGTTGCGGTAACGACCCGGATATGGTGTTTGGGCCTACAAACTTCAACGTCTACATTCATGCCCCCTCCTCATAAAATTGAAGGTGTTAAATTTAACCAAAATGTTTAGAGGCTGTTTCAAACACTTTTAGCAAATCAATTTGATGCGAGTTTAAGATATAATTAAATTTCGTTCTGGAAACTGTCCGGGTGGATTAGGGATCGTTATGAAAACACATTTGTATCTACAAAATATATAAAAAACCTAGATTCTTATAATGTTTATCCCAGTTTGTTTACGATCAATTAGGGTTTAACTTTATTTGGCTATTCCAAGAATAAATTCGGTCTGGAACTTAATATAATCCTCAATACTGTAGTGCCGTGCAAGGAACCATCGTCGAAACGTCCACATGTGTCCGAGAACGGAAATATTGTGCGCCATCAGTTCCATGGATCGATCACTTAAATGGGGCAAATCTCCGGACGAAACCAAACCCTCGAGCACTTCCATAAAAATACCGGTGATGCGGACTTCGTTTTCCAGTACTTTTTTGCGCCATTGGGGTGGAAGGGATTGAGTTTCCTGATAGATAAGCAGAATATGATCACTCATACGATTACAGACCAAAAAATACTCACGGATGGCTTCAGCCAGGGACTTTCGGCCTCCTGCCGCTCTTTCCATTGCTTCCGACACACCCCGCTCGACCTCTGCATGGATTGCATCGCAAACCAAATACAGGATATCCTCTTTGGAAGCGACATATTCATACAATGAGCCGATGGAAAGGCCCGCGGCACGCGCGATCTGCCGTGTCGTGGTTTTGTGAAACCCCTGATTGATGAAAAGCTGAACCGCAGCATCAACAATCTGGAGATGCCGCTGCTCCACAAGAACAGGGTTTTTTATCTGAGTGGGAATTCCTTTTGTGGCACGCATTTGTTCTGCTATAATCCTAAAAATTTGTTCAAGCTAAATAGGACACAGATTTTCGCAGATATTCACAGATAATAATATCATTTTTTATTTTAAGAATCTTGATAATCTGTGTTCACCTGCCCGCTCGCGCCTTGCGTGGCAGGCGGGTCTGTGTCCAAAAAATGAAATTTCTATACTATCAAGTTATGATCGAATATGGCCTTCATTCTGACCGAGCGCTCGCTCACAATCCATAGCACGTTCCAGTTTTTCATGTCAATATCTTTCCCCGAAACGGAAAACCTTTACCCATGATAATGCCTTATAAATCGGGGGATAAGAAAGATATTGACAAATCTGACAGACGCGGGTACAAATAAGCATTATCTTGTGACCGAGCGCTCGCTCATAATGACTGGCAAAAATATCGATCATACCGAACAATAATGTGAACCGGCCGATATTTATGCTATGATGCCTTTCAAAGATTTACAATTGCCAACCGCCGTTTTTAACGGATATTAACATTTGATGATCTCGCAAAAAGTCATGAATTCAACCATAGATGGCTAAGTAAAAAGGTTCATATACAAGGCGTAGTATTTTTTCAGGAACGAGGCTATACATATAGTATGTCGAGTGTCTGAAAAAATACTACAACGCAGTAGATGGGACTTTTTACGACGCCGTCAACATTTCGTTATCAAAAAAGGAGTGTGTCATGGAAAAAACCCCCGTTTTAATCGATAAGCAGGATATGATCGGACTGATTACCCTGAACCGGCCCGAAGACATGAACACCTTTAATGTCCCCTTTGCCAGAGCTTTGAATGACGCCCTTTGGGATTTGGATCAAGACGACGAAGTGCGTGTGGTGGTGATACGCGCGGCAGGCAAACATTTTTCAACCGGCATCTCTCTTCCGGAGTTCCAGGGGAAAAGCCCCAAAGAACTCCGGGAGTTTCTAAATTTAATGGATGAATTCTACCATACTCTGCCTCGAATGAAAAAGCCGGTGATCGCTTCGGTCAAAGGCGCTGCAGTGGCCAACGGCGCAGGTCTTGTCTTTGCATGTGACCTGGCAGTGGCTGCCGAAAATGCGCGGTTCGGAACCACCGCCATCAACGTGGGATTGATCTGTCTGGGTCCGGCGGTTCCCCTGGCGCGTCATGTGGGCCGCAAGAAAGCCCTTGAAATGATCCTGACCGGAGATATTATTTCCGCCCCCGAAGCTGAACGGCTCGGACTTATCAACAAAATCGTGCCGCCCGACGAACTTGAAGCCGAAACCATGGCGCTTGCCGCTAAACTTGCTCAAAAAAGCCCCCTGGCGGTGCAGACCGGAAAAGCCGGCGTCTACGCCATGTCTGAAATTCCTTACCATCAAGCCATTGACTATATGGATGAATTGTTTGCTTCCCTGTGTGCGACAGACGATGCCCTGGAAGGAATCGACGCTTTTTTGGAAAAACGGAACCCGAAATGGAAGTGCCGCTAATGCTTCCTTCAAAAGACCATTAACGAATTCATCATTTCAAGCTGTCTCGAAAGCCGGACATAAAGGTAGAAACATTTCAAAAATTCTAATTTTTGTTCGCCCAGTTAAATCTGTTTTTGTTATTTAACCGGAGTTCGATTTCAAGGAGAGTGGCATTGGATTTCGATCTAACAAAAGAACAGGAAATGATTCGCAGAGAAGTCCGGAAATTTGCACAAAGCGAAATCGCGCCGGTCGCTCTTGAACTTGATGAAAAAGAGGCGTTTTCCGCTGGACTCACCCGAAAAATGGGAGAAATCGGTCTTTTCGGCATGTTTGTTTCAGAAGACGATGACGGTCAGGGGTTGGATTATCTGTCCTACATCATTGCTGTGGAAGAAATTGCAAGGGTCGATGGATCTCAAGCCGCCACCGTTGCAGCCGGCAACTCTCTGGGAATCGGCCCCATATATTATTTCGGTACAGAGGAACAAAAGAAAAAATATCTTCCCGAACTTTGTGCCGGCAAAGGGCTCTGGGGTTTCGGATTGACCGAGCCTTCCGCCGGCTCCGATGCCGGAGGGAGCAAAACCACCGCGGTAAAGGATGGAAATGAATGGGTTCTTAATGGATCAAAAATATTCATCACCAATGGCGCCAGTGAACTTAGCATGGGCGTCACGGTTCAGGCGGTTACCGGAAAAAGGCCCAGCGGCAAGCCCGAATACACATGCTTTCTGGTGGAACACGGGACTCCGGGATTTAAAGCTGTTCCCATGCACAAAAAGATGATGTGGCGTGCTTCAGACACCGCTGAACTCTTCTTCAATGACGTCAGAATCTCCGAAGATAATATTCTGGGTTTAAAGGGAGACGGTTTTCACCAGATGCTTTCGACCCTGGACGGGGGCAGGCTCTCCATTGCCGCCATGGGACTCGGCGGTTCCCAGGGCGCTTATGAAGCCGCACTCCAATACGCCAAAAAGAGGGTCCAGTTCGGGCAACCCATTTGCAAGTTCCAGGCGGTTGCATTCAAGCTGGCAGACTGCGCCCTTGAAATCGAATGTGCACGGAATCTCCTGTACAAAGCCTGCTGGCTGAAAGATCACAGAAGATCTTTTGAAAAAGAGGCCGCCATGGCCAAGCTATACTGTTCCGAACTGATGGGACGGGTGGCGAACCATGCTGTTCAGATCCACGGCGGATATGGTCTCATGAAGGAATACCATGTGGAAAGGTTTTATCGCGATCAGAAACTGCTGGACATTGGAGAAGGGACTTCCGAGGTCCAGCGGATCGTCATCTCTCGATATATCGGATGTTAAGGGTCAAATGCCTAAAATGATCTAAAATGCCTAAAGTGCCTTAAATTGGGTAACGCATGGAACGTAAACAGTTTGCAAAAGATCTTGAAAAGCGCACTCGAAAATTTGCAGTGCAAATTATTCGCTTATCAATAACATTGCCCAACTCTCCCGAGGCCATGGTCGTAAGAAATCAAATTACCAAATCTGGGACCTCTATTGGTGCTAACTACCGTGAGGCAAACCGATCCAGAAGTCGAGCTGATTTTAAAAACAAGATCAAAATTTGTGAGAGTGAGGCCAGTGAAACTCAGTACTGGTTGGAAGTAATTATAGAGATAGGATGGTTAACGTGGGAAAAAATCAAACCTGAATACGAAGAATGCAGCGAATTGCTTGCAATATTCACAACCATCGGCAAAAAAAGATAATCATTTATTCAACTTTAGGCATTTTAGATCATTTTAGGCATTTTAGGCATTCTCAATTTAGACATTTTAGATCATTTTAGGCAATTTAGGCATTCTCAATTTAGGCATTTTAGATCATTTTAGGCATTTTAGGCATTTTAAATGGAAGGTAGGTTTCATGAATGAAAAGGTCCTCTTGGCAGAAGAAAAAGATGGCATCGTAGTTCTTACGCTAAACCGACCCAAGGTAATGAATTCTTTTAATTTTGCATTGCTTCATTCTCTTAAAGAGCAGGTCGATGCACTTAAATTTAACAACAACGTTCGGGTGGTCATCATTACCGGCGCCGGCCGGAAGGCCTTCTGTGCCGGCGCAGATTTGAAAGAAAGAACCACCTTTGGCGATCTTCAGGTAAAGGAATTCATTTTCACCATAAGAAATCTTTTTACGTCCATCGAATACCTCAATAAACCTGTGATTGCAGCCATCAACGGCGTCGCCCTCGGCGGCGGAACGGAACTCGTCCTTGCCTGCGACATTCGGGTCGCGGCCATGAATGCCTCCATGGGTCTTACGGAAACCCGTCTTGCCATCATTCCGGGAGCCGGCGGCACACAAAGACTTCCAAGGCTGATCGGACGCGGCAAAGCCAAGGAACTCATATTTACCGGTCGTCGCGTGGACGCCCGGGAAGCCCTTCAGATCGGGCTTGTCAATCAAATATCCGACCCGGAATCGCTTTTAGAGGAATGTCAAAAAATGGCCGCCATGATCTGTGAAACCGGGCCCATCGCCATTGAACAGGCCAAGTATGCCATCAACTACGGGCTCGAAACCGATCTTCACACGGGTCTTGGTATTGAATCGAATGCATATTGGGTAACCATTCCAACAGAGGATCGACGCGAAGGCCTTGCCGCCTTTCAAGCGAAGCGAAAACCTGTGTACAAAGGCAGATAGAAAATTCAGTAGTGTCCAAGATAATTTGTTTTCTGATTTAACAACCAACAGTCAACACATCTTCGGGTTAAAATAGCCTTAAATTATTGGAGGGAACTCTGATTTTTCCATTATCCCAACACGCCATTACTCCAGGGCTCCCCGTGTGATTGTGTTGCTTCAAATAATTTATTTTGGACAAGATTGAGAGGAAATCTTATGACCAATCGATCGTTCTGGGAAAATGAAGAAAAAAAACTCGAAGAACGGGTTAAACAGGCCATGTGGCCCGGGGGTGAAAAAGCTGTCGAAAGACTGGTTAAACAGGGCAAACGTCCGGTCAGAGAACTTATTGAAAAACTCATCGACCCGGAGACCGGGTTCTTTGAGCTCAGCCGTATCGCCGGTTTCGGAATGGATTATCCGGGGGTTATGGATGTTCCCTGCGGCGGCCTTGTAACAGGATTGGGAAAAATTCACGGCAACTGGTCCATGATTTTCGCCAACGACAGCCGTGTAAAAGCCGGCACATATTTTCCAATTACCCTCAAAAAGCATATGAGAGCCCAGGCCATTGCCGAACGGTGTGGATTGAATTGCGTTTATATCGCTGATTCAGGCGGCGCTTTCCTTCCCATGCAGGCTGAAGTTTTCCCCGACGACCAGCATTTCGGATCCATGTTTTACAATATGGCTCGGATGTCGGCAATGGGCCTTAAACAGATTACCCTGAGCACCGGCGGTAATACTGCAGGCGGCGCCTACATCGTTTTTATGGCCTGTGAATCGGTGATGATCGATAAACTGGCTTACAGCTTTCTGGGCGGTCCCCCTCTGGTAAAAATGGCAACCGGTGAGACCATTTCTGCAGAGGACCTTGGCGGGGCAAAAATACATACACAGATTTCAGGCGGTGCAGATCATTTTTGTTCCAATCAGGAGGAAGCGATTGCGCGTGTTAGAGAGATCCTCATGCTGGAGCCCCCCCAGAAACTTCAGCTCCACCGCTATGCCGAAACCCCGCCAAAAGTTCCGGAAACGTCCGTTTATGAAATCCTGCCGGCGTCCGTTTACCAGGGGATCGATGTTCGTGCATTTCTGGAAGCCATTGCCGATGACAGCGTTTTTTCCGAATACAAAAAAGATTATGCGCCCGGGCGGGGGGATAATATCGTCACCGGTAAAATGCGCATAAAAGGGCTGCCCACCGGCGTTGTTGCATCCAACGGCGTCGGCATAATATTTTTTGAAGCCGCGCGAAAGGCCACAGAATGGATTGTCCGCTGTTGTCAGGAAAAAATTCCCCTTCTTTTTATTCAGAGTTCCCCCGGCTACATGGTGGGATCCGAGTCGGAACATATGGGTATCGGCAAATATGGTGCGGACATGGTGAGGGCGGTTTCATGCGCTCAGGTACCGCGTATCCAACTGGTTATCGGACCGGATAACGGGGCGGCCAATTACGGCATGTGCGGCAGGGCGTACAGGCCTCACTTTCTCTTTTCCACCATGAGGGCCAGAACGTCTGTCATGAGCGGCCGGAGTGCCGCCGGAGTTCTGCTTTCCATCGAAGAGCGAAAACGTGACCGGCAGAAAGCCCCCATGAGCGAAGCGGAAAAAGAGGCCTTCAGCCAGGAGATGATCATAAAATACGACGGGGAGGCCCATCCGTTTTACTGTGGCGGGCGTCTTTTGAATGACCGGGTCTTAAAATTTTCTGAAATTCGCAACTGGCTGGCCATGGCGTTCGAGGTAAGTCTTTTTCAGCCCATCGGCGATCCTTCTTTTGGGAATTTTCGGTTTTAGCGTCTTAATAGTAATTTTCTTTAATATTTGGCAAAATTTTTTCTTTTCACCACTAAGGCACAAAGACACTAAGCATAATGAAGCTCCCCGCAGCAAGCTGCAGGGTATTCAGGCGAAGGCGAATAAAATACTTCCTTTGTGTCTTAATGCCTTGGTGGCAGATAATTTTAGTTATAGCCAAGCTATAGGCCGGTTTACCCGGTTTAGGAGGATACAGATGGCTTCATTAAAATACCCGAAAAAGGTGGTATTGGGGGATATTACCGTAAGAGATGGTTTCCAGCATGAAGAAAAATTCATCCCGACCGATGCAAAGCTGTGGGTGGCCGAAGAGCTTATTCTTGCCGGATTCAAGCGGTTAGAGGTGACCAATTTCGGTAATCCCAAGGTGATGCCCCAGTTTAAGGACGCCGATGACCTTTCAAAGCGCCTGCATGCCAGTAAGAAAGTCGGCCATTTATTGAAAGATGTCGAAATTACCGCCATAACCATCCGGGAAAAAGCTGTGGAAAGAACCATCGAAGCGTGTAAGGAAGGATATGGTCCGGACCGGATACTGTTCATGGTTTCCACCAGCGAATCCCATCACAAGACCAACTCCGGGCTTTCTCTCGAAGAATACTGGAAGATGTGTGAAACCTATATTCCAAAAGCCCACGATGCAGGAATGAAAGTTTGCGGGACCGTGAGCACCATCTGGGGCTGCCCCATCGAGGGCCCCACGGAAATGAAAAAAGCCGTTGAATTTACACAGCGGTGGCTTGACATCGGAGCGGACGATATCGAGCATGCCGATCATGACGGATCTGCCCCGCCCAACAAAGTGTACGAATATTATTCCATGGTTCTCGATGCAATTCCGGATCCCTCCAAACATGTGGCCCATTTCCATGTCACCCGCGGTTGGGGGCTTGCCAATGTGCTGGCAGCGCTTCAGGCCGGAATCACGCATTTCGAATCGACCCTGGGCGGCACCGGCGGACAGCCCGCCAATTTTTTAGACGGTGTTCCGGTTCCCGGCACCGGAGAATACTATTATCCAGATCCGGGTATCGTGGGCCTTGTATCCACGGAAGATATGGTGGTCATGATGGATGAAATGGGGATCGATACCGGTGTCGATGTGGACAGAGTCCTCAGGATAGGCCGTATGCTCGAAAAGATTTTGGGCCGAAGACTCCGCTCAGAATGTGTACATACCGGAAGAATACCCAAAGGATTGACTGGGCGGTTATAACCCGGATCCAAAGGACCCGATTTTGATTTACCCATAGAAAGCAGAGAATTAAATGCCTAAAATGATCTAAATTGCCTAAAATTATATTATGGAACGCAAACAGTTTGCAAAAGATCTTGAAAAGCGTACGCGAAAATTTGCAGTACGAATAATCCGCTTATCAATAACATTGCCCAACTCTCCCGAGGGCATGGTCGTAAGAAACCAAATTACAAAATCTGGAACCTCTATTGGCGCTAACTACCGTTAGGCAAACCGATCCAGAAGTCGAGCTGATTTTAAAAACAAGATCAAAATTTGTGAAAGTGAGGCCAGTGAAACCCAGTACTGGTTAGAGATAATTATAGAGATAGGATGGTTAACGTGGGAAAAAATCAAACCTGAATACGAAGAATGCAGCGAATTGCTTGCAATATTCACCTCAATCGGAAAAAACAAATAAAATCGAACCTTAACTTTAGGCATTTTAGGCATTCCCTCTTTAGACATTTCCACTTTAGGCATTTTAGATCATTTTAGGCATTTTAGGCATTTCCACTTTAGGCATTCTCAATTTAGGCATTTTAGATCATTTTAGGCACTTTAGGCATTTTAATCCCCCGGTTTTTCCGGGTTAGGAGCGTTAGATGAAAACCAAGAAAAAACCACCCCACATCAACGTAGACTTTTTTGAAGATCTCACCGGCGACATTTCGGAAGCACCCCGTGACGGCGTCGACGAAATCGGCAAACGGATCAGAATCTTAAGAGAAGAAAAAGGGATTTCCCTTGACGAGCTCTCGAACCTGACGGGCTTCGATGTGGAATTACTTTCCAATATCGAAAATAATATCGTTCAACCTCAGCTCGGAACAGTGATCCGGCTTTCCAAAGCCCTGGATAGTGCTTTCGGCCGGTTAATTTCAGGGATCGGCAACAGAATCTATTCCATAACTCGCAAAGATGAACAGAAGATCGTTTCGAGATCCACTGCAAAGAAAGGTAAAAAACAGGTTTACATTTATAAAAGCCTGGCCCCTGAAGTAAAAGGACGCCACATGGAAGCTTTGATCGTTCAGCTTGAAGAAAACCCTGACACAGAAGTTTCCGTGCACGACGGCGAGGAATTCATTTACGTTTTGGACGGTATTGTCGTGCTGAACATCGGGGAGGACACATTCCATCTCGAACCCGGAGACAGCGCCTACTATCTTTCCACGACACCGCATCTCGTCGCTTCCAAAAAAGGAAAAGCGACCATATTGGCCGTGCTTTATGAAGGATAGCAAGGGAGGAATTTTGGATTTAAGCAGCATCGACACCATTGAAGACCTGGACCACGAACACACCGCAAAACTTGTCTTGGACATGTTTCATCGCATCATTATCCATTATGCCTTCTGGTTCAACGAAGTCAAACATCAGATGGGAACGGAAAAGGCGCTGGATATTCTAAAAAGTGCATCTGAAAGGAGTTTTGCCATTCAAATGAGAAGGCTCTCGAAAACCCTCGGGTTTGAAATGAAAAACGGCATTCCCCAGCCGATGCTGAACATGCCCAAAGAATCCCTCATTGAACTTATGGACCAAGTGGCGGTCAACTGGCTGGCCAACGACGGTGTATGGTTTCAGGCGGTCGAATTCACCCGCGGGATGAATGATGCCAAACGGTCCAACGATTCCTGCTGGGCCCAGTTTTCGCCCTTTGAGGCTTGGGCCATAAAAAATTTTTTAAATCTTCCCCAAAAGTCCGGCCTCCAAGGCCTGAGAAAGGCGCTCAATTTTCGGATGTATGCCCGTGTCAACGCACAATCCATCGTTGACGAAAAATCTGACAGCTTTATCTTTCAAATGAATGAATGCCGCGCCCAATCTACAAGGAAACGTAAAGGGCTTGACGATTATCCATGCAAATCCGGAGGGCTTGTGGAGTATACTTATTTTGCCCGGTCCATCGATCCCCGGATACACACGGAATGCATCGGCTGTCCGCCGGACGATCATCCCAAAGAATGGGTCTGTGCGTGGCGTTTTGAAATTACCGAAGATTAGATGCTTTAAATTGTTCAAAACATCTATCACCATATAAGCAAATTATATCGAAACTTAGAGTATGTTCGAATTAAAAAAACTTACAAGTGAAACCAAAAAAAATGAGTTTAGAAGCTATCTCAATAATAGTAGATCAGGCGTAAAAGGTAAGACGCAGGCCGACGAAAAAGCTCAGCATACGTGTAAAAGAGGAGTGAAACGCACCCATTGGGGTTAGATGAATTATTGAGATGGCTTATAATGTCTTACACCGAAGTCCAGCTGAAACATTTCAGGAATTACGTTATTCAGACCTCAAAGCAAGGTAATACGTGTTCCCCCATGGCGGGATTTTCAACCGGCGGAAAGGCCCTGTTCCTGCTAGGCTCCATCTGGAGAGAAATCCGTTTTTGTTTTCGTCTTTTAACATGATTCGAAATCAAGAAATTTTCCAATGTTTCATATTTTTGGGCACCCACCAAAATTTGATCGTTTAGTAAAAAGGTTGGAACCACGGGTATGTTTAACGCGCGAGATCGTTTACAATCCAACTCCGTCGCTTCCTTATAAGTTCTGTTCTGAATAATCTTTTGGGCTTCATTTCCATTTAGATTGATAGAATCAGCCACTTCGACAAGGACACGGGTTTTTCCAATGTTTTTCTCTTCGACGAAATATGCTCGAAACACGGCCTTGTGGAATTCATGCCCCCTACCTTTTGACTCTGCCAATTTCGCCAGTTCCTGCGCCAATCGACTATTGTAAATGGTTCTGCAGTCCCCGAACGGCACCCCCAATCGACTTGCAACTCGCTTTTGAAGAACCAGTATCTTACCAAAATCGACATTTTTATCTGCAAACAGCGCATCCAGCTTTTGGCCTTCCTCAGGTGTTTCCGGATGGAGTTGAAAAGCAGTCCATCGAATATCAATTTGAAATTCCCCATGCAATTGTTCAATGCACCCGATTATGAAATAACACCAGGGACAAACATAATCATAAAATATCTCAAGTATTTGGCATTCAGGCATAATTATTCCATCTCCATTTTGCGTTCGAGCCAACGGGGACAGGGCTCATATAATTATGGGGATGAAGGATGCTGCATAAAAAGCGGCCAAACATCAAGGTACCCGACCGCCGACCAAGCGGAGAGTCTCCACCACTGGTCGCATTTAAGACACTGGAATGAGATCAAAAACGCTCCTGCACCATCTATTCTTCGCCCTTCAAAAATTAAGTGCTTATGAGGTTTAATCATATCATCTATGTATGGCAGGGGGTCCACAGCGCCATGTGTATAGTTCCATTTTTTCACACGCTTTTCAAATTCTTCGCATGCCTGACAGATTTCCATAATCATACCCCTATGCGTCAGATGTTTTTTTATTTAACCTATAGCAATTACGGCATTTAATAATATATTTGTCAGGGGCATACTCAAATAAAAAACCCCCATTCAATCCAAATCCTCCAGACGTATGTGTTATATCGATCAATAGATCATTTCCGCAGCCTGAACATTTGCATACAGATTTGATGGTTGAATTCGCAGGTCGATCTTCAAATAGTTTCTTAAGGGCCTTTATTTCTATCATGCCTGCATCTTCCCGCCGAAACCGCTCTTCCTGATCGATATTTACACGCGTTAACACCATTCTATCTCCCGGAGGTTTTGCAATTCAGGCAATTTAAAAATAATCGACCGTATTGATGTATCCTTTACAACGACTGGCCAACGTTTTTTCTTCACCATCAATTATTTTAAGTTTTCTTTGGGATTCCTTTTCTTCAATATCTTTCGAGTCGAAAAACAGACAGTAACCGATGTGTTTTGTTGGTGAGTTTGAGCTGCTAACGAAGAAACCACATTTTTTGCAACTTCGAGCCATATTCCTCCATTCAATCCTTTTTCTCTTTCTAAGCATCAAAAATTAATCGGTGATTTTGAGTGTAAAAGACGTTATGAGGAAGGGCGGTTTCCGGCAAAACCGCCCCTCCGCCATAACGAGGAGGTAATATAGGCAAAGCCTACCGAAGGGAAGCTGTATTAAGCTTCGTTATTTTAGTGAGCAACTATTGTGCCAATGTTGCAGAATATGACAATATGGATTCAATTTGCTGAAATTACTGCATAAAAACCACAAGGCTCGATGGCACCTTTGAAATAAAATCTTGCGAAATTTATTCTATTTAATCAATTTAATGAAATATGGACATTTAATTTAAATTTCGTTATTGTTGGAGTGTCATAAAGTATAGCTCCCGAGTCCCGTTGATCGGAAAACAAATCTTAACATGGGCTTTTCCCTTGTTTTTTTACATGGATTACGGTATTTAACTACAAATGCCATATTTCAACAGTCAAATAAGATCGTGTTACGATCTTATGATACACCCGCAGATTAACCTGCAGGGTACGTGCTCCCTGGTGCCGGCTCAAGCACTTTTTGCAATTGGGGCGAACCCCTTATGGAGATTAGAATTATGAATAAGTTTGAATTGGATTTTTACAAAGCGCTCTTCGAAGAACTCGATCCTGAAAATCTGAGGAAGCGATTTTTAAGGCTGCTTTTGAGAATTCAGAATGTTGAGCGCGGATCTATCTGGATCCAGCAAGAAAACCAATATGTGTGTGTCGAATCTTTGGGGGGGCCGACAGATACAGATATCATCAAAGGATTCAGTATCAGCTCGGACCGACCCAGCATCGTCGGCTGGGTGATGAAAAATGCAGAAATGACGATAGCAGAGGCCGGCAAGGATCCCCGCCATTATAAAGAATTTGAAGAAGGGATGAAATTAAAGAGTGCCTTGATTTTTGCGTTTCCTTTAATTTTGAGAAACGGCCAAGTTTATGGGGTTGTCCAACTCATTGACACTAGCACAGGCGCGGATCGTCTGAATGTCGACAGAAAATACCTTGAACTGCTCAAGGATATCATCGATATGGGCTCCACAGCGCTGAGCAACGCCTTGTACTTTTCCCAGCAGGTTGAAAAAAATCTTGAACTTGAGCATACCCTGGCATGCATACAAAGCGATGCTCAAATCATTGGTCAAAGCTGCCTCTTCATCGATGCAATGAAACGGGTTCGCGATTATGCCGCAACAGACTTCCCGGTATTGATTACCGGCGAAAGTGGAACCGGTAAGGATCTCGTCGCGACGGCATTGCACAATCTCAGTTCCCGGAAGGATAAACTGTTTGTTGTGCAAAATTGCAGTGCCATCCCGGATACACTCTTGGAAAGTGAACTTTTCGGATATAAAAAAGGCGCGTTTACCGGTGCAACAGAGGACAAAATCGGCCTTCTGAAAGCCGCCAACGGCGGAACAGTTTTCCTGGATGAAATTGGAGACATGTCTTTACGCCTCCAATCACGCTTATTGAGAGTTATCCAAAACAATGAAATTAAGCCGCTGGGTGAAACCCGGACCAGCAGGATCAACATAAGAATCATTTCTGCCACCAATAAAGATTTAGACAACGCAATTTTAAAAAAAGAATTTAGAGAAGATTTATTCTATCGTCTCAATGTTCTACCCATCCACCTTCCGCCACTCCGGGAGCGAAAAAAAGATATAGCGCTTTTGGCGAATTATTTTTTAAAGAGAGAATCTTTAGCGCTGGGGCTTTCTCAGAAAAAGATTTCAAAAAAAGCACTACAGTATCTGGAAGACTACCAATGGGAAGGAAACATTCGGGAGCTTGAAAATTTTATCAAATACATTCTCAGCACGGTTGACAATGATATTGTGGGTGTAGATGAGATACCGGATCATTTTAAAAATGAGCCTTATAAAAGGAACCATAACAACACCTTTCCGCTTCATGAAGAACCGATGTTATCAGCCGATAGCTTTTCTCCAAGATCAGCTGAGAGTCAATTCGCCGGTTATTCCTGGGAAGCGCTTGAAAAAGACTATGTCCTCTATCTTCTGAATAAAAACAGATGGAACATCACCCGTGCTGCCAAGGACGCCAAAATAAATCGATCCACTTTTGATTCAAGGATGAAGAAACTCGGTATTCATAAAAATTAAGATTCATTCCAACGATCCGCATGTGAGTTCCCCTTGCAAAGAGGGACGACATAAAATGTTTTGCCAGCTTTGTTTCCTATATTTTAAGGCTAAAAAAATGGGGCTACCTCTCCCTTGAACCCTGAAATCGTCAAAAGAGACATAACCCCTGATGCTTTACTGACAGGCGTTTAAAATTTAAAAATATGGAAGTTAGAAATCGCTAAACATTTGTGTTTTAGGACGCATTGTCCATATTTCACGATCACCCTTTTTCCACCTTAATTTACTGAAGAGGGCAACCTATTTTCATTACTAAAAACACCTTTCTACCAGACTCCCTCCTTGGTAAACCCAGTAGCAATAAGGATTTTTCTCTGCCTTTGTCACGGTGATGGTAGTACTAAAGTGGATTTTCTTATAATTTTTTAGATCCGGATATTCAGTCACAGGACCGCTACCCGACGCATTACAATTGTTGTTTACTCTATCAAAAACAACATTGCCTTTTGCATCAATAGGTATCCATAATGCTATATCGGTTGATTTTGCTGGTGGTTGTGCCGAAATTTTATGCTTCAAGACGGTTGTTATACCAACCAGGAAAACTAATGCTAAAGCGATTATTAAAGCTACTTTTTTCATCGTTAGTCTCCTTTTTTCTGATGGGTTTACATCTGATTTTTGCTTCTCTCGGCGAACCTTTCAAGTAATGACTGAATGGATATAGCCGCCTTTTAATCCCTATTCTTCTATCACCCCTCTCTCTTTTTTTAAAGGTTATGATTAGTCGTAAAACACAAATTAGAATGACAACGTCAACCGGACCGAAACCAAGCGCTCCGGATAGACTGACGGATTCGCTGGATCCGTATCCTGAAATTTGAATCCCTCGTCAAATAGGTTTTTGCATTCAAAGCTTAGAATACCAAAGCGGGCAGGCAGGCGATAACTTAGGGATGCATCTACCAACCAGAATTGATCACTATCTTCTGTGGAATTTTTCGTACTTGGATCTACAAATACACCCGATTGATACACATAAGCCGCCTTAACCCCTGCAGATAATCCGGACGGATGGTAAAAGTTGATCCCCAAAGGAAGTTTGTGGGTTTTGAGATTGGTAAATTGCTCTATACCTATTGCCTCGATATCCCTCTCAAATCGTTCGTATTGATACTCTGCACTTAGAGACAGCCACCGGTGTGGGGTCCAGTAAAAATAGGCTCGGCCCAGCTTTTGCTCCCAATCGGCCTCCCGGGTCTCCGAGATTGTGCCTAATTTGTAGCGCCAGGGAACCTCAAGATCGCGTTGAGATATTTCCACACCCCCATACAGGGTTGTGGTGAACTTTTGATCAACAGCGATTCCGTATCGCCAGGAATTCGTCCCATTCGAGTCATCAAAGAACTGATTGAAGCCGGCCACCTGGGTGGGCTCGATGGTCTGGTTTGATATCAGCGTCCTTTTAAAAACTCTGAAGGCCGCAGCTCGTAATGTGGTATTTTGAAAAGGATTCCAGGTCAGCCCGAATTTTGGGTTGAACTGGTCAGTGTCCAAATCATAAAGCCCTCCATCGAATAAATCCGCACTTCCTCCGAGGGTCCAGATGAATTTTTCTGGAAATTTTATCTGGGAATACAAATAAAAATTGGCGTGCTGAATATCGGTTAGTTCAGGAGGATCGGGTGGTATTAGCATAGGCGAAGTGCCTGGAATAATCAAATAATCTGTCCATATATCTTCTCGGTCCGCGTCGAAATATCCGGCGCCCGTGATAATGTTGAATCGATCTTGGCGGAGCTGATATTGGGCTTCAGTGGTATAGCCGTCTATTTTTGTTTCATAGTGCGCAGAGATTTCGACAGGTGGCGCAACAGGAACCATTCTTTGATCGTTAGAATCGGCATCCTGGTATATGAAAGATGCAATGAAATCGGAATTTGGAGAAACGGCGTGACGGAAGCCAAATCGAAAGGACTCGGTGTCCCGATCTTTTCTCAGAGTGTTCCAAAAATCATCCGGGTCAAAAAGAAGCGTGAGGTCACCTGTCTCTTTGTCTGTATTTCGATATTCCACCTGGATGCTTGTCTTTTGTGACAGGCTTGCCTGGCCGAACACGTTGTAAATGTTTTGTTTCTGATCGTTGTTTTCCCGAAATCCGTCGGTTTCACCATGAAACTGGCCGATGCTGAAAGATGTCCTGCCATACACTCCCGAAAAAACGAGGTCATTGCCCTGAGTACTATTTCCACCGACAACAACACTCCCTTGCAGGGCAACTTGGTTTCGTTGAAAAATCGGGTTAAACTCGTTAAAGGACAGAGCCGACGGCCCGGCACCTTCCAATATTTTAAGATTGCTTTCGGCCAGTTGCGGCTGGATTGGCGTAATGTTAATCGGTTGGAGGAGCTGGCTCTGGAGAAGTTCACTCACCCTGGCGATCTCATGCCTGGGCAGAGCGGCATAAGAGTCGGCCAAGAAGCGGTGAGCGGAAAAATTGCCCGGATCGGTATTGACCGATTTCCAGCCTTCCACCAGACCCAGTTGCTGGAAACCCAGGTTATTATAGATCCTGGCAAGGCTTGAGCTTCGAGCAGCCAGGTCCGAATCGAGCAACAGCCTGGAACGGTAAACAGCACGGTTGTCGTTGAGCTCAATGGCCTTCTGAAGGTCCTGCAAGGCCTCGACCGGCCGGTTAATCGTCTGTTTTCGGATTGCATCGTAGAACCAGGGTGTGGGATCCTGCGGATCGAGTTCCTTGGCAACCGCATATTCTCGTCCGTCAAGCTTTGCACGTTTCTCTTCATAGTAAACCTTGCCCAGATAGCTACGGATGAGCGAGTTGTTGGGGTCCAGACTCGCGGCAATCTCGATCTCCCTTCCGCCGTCTTTCAAGTCGCCCTCCCGAATTTTTGCCAGACCCAGACCCAGTCTCGGAAGGGAATCCGCCTGATCCAGTTCGATGGCTTTTTCAAAAGCTTTTTTAGATTCTTTGGTTTCAATCTGCGCCAGATAGGCAAATCCCAAAACCGTCTGAATCCTTGACAGATCTGGATTCAAGTCTACCGCTTTCTGTGCCGCTTCAAGGGATTTGTCCAGATCGCCGAACGATGACCACAGCTCTGCCAGACGCGCCCACGCCAGAGCATTCTCAGGTTCCAGTTTCACTGCCGCTTCAAGGTTTGTTCGTGCGCCTTGAAGGTCGAAACTTGCCTGCTGTGCGTATGAAAGCGCGATCCGTGCTGAAGCAGATTTTGGGTCAAGCTTAACGGCCTTCCGAGCAAGATCGAGCGCTTTCTCTTTCTGGTTCTGCACAACAGCAATAATGGACTGAAGCGCAATGGCATCGCTGTACTTCGGATCCAGTTTCAACGCCTGATCGATATCTGTTTTTGCCTCGTCAACACGACCTAAAGAAAGCAGCGATGAAGCGCGATATACCAAAAAGCGCGGATCCCGGGTATCTTTTTTAACCGGAACCATTTCAGATGGCGCATATATTACGGGCGGATAGTACAATGCCCATCGGACCGCATCTCTGGGATGTACCACAACACTCGATTTCGGTGCTTTCCCTTCCTCGGCCACCGCCGATTGACCACTGGCAATCGCAAGGCTTCCGAACTCATTCGTTGCCAACACCTTTCCTTCAAATACCGACAGGAAAGTTTGTTTTCCCTCGACCCTGACATAAAATTCCGTACCTTCAACGCCGCCGTTTACATAAGGTGTAGCCAATTTTAAGCTTCGGGGAATACGGCTGAAGAAATGGGCAGCGCCCTCGATCAGCCTGAGTAAAAGGGTCTGCTTTTTCTCCACACCCGTGAAGGTGATCGCGCTTTTCTGATCGAGGCGGAGGGTGGCGCCATTGTAGAGAACAACGGCCGCCCGACTATTTTCCTGAACCCGAATCATGTCTCCGGCACAATAGGTATCGTTCAGATGAACAGGCTTCCAGAGGGTTTCTCCGATTCTTCGAGTCTGAACGCTGCCCTGCACCGATACGATCTTGCCCAACCATTCCTCACATGGCTCTGCTGCCCAGGTACTGGAAGATAGACACGCTGTTAATATAGCAACAAATAATGCCGAAATTAAGATGCGGGTTCTAATGGGTATCATGGCGCCCCCCTTTTTCTGCAAATGTAATTAGCTGTAATGATTAAAAAGCGAGCTCAAGCTTGTTTTTGAGGCGAACCCATCCATCCCAAACCTCCCCAGGCGGATTCACTTTGTACTTCTCACACAAATGCAAATAAAAAGTCGAAGGTCCATCTTGGCGATTTATTTTCGTTGCCGCATAAAACGCCTGGATTGCTTCTTCCCAGGATTGTGTATAATAGGCATTCAATCCTTCGGAAAAAATTCTACAGAGATTTTTCTGTTGCTCGACGGATTCTTCGGCTCGAGATATTAATTCATGGACCGTAACCGGTTTGGATTTCCCGACAAAAATAAATTCTCCAAGCTTTCTTGTCAGAAACCCTTCAATCTGATGAAGCACTTCCTCAGATACTAAGATCCGTGTGTCAAGATACTTGTTCAATTTCTCAATTCTTGAAGCAGTATTGACGATATCTCCCACAGGGCGATACTCATAATGATTGATAGCTCCTACGCTGCCAAGGGATATGTATCCGGAATGCAAACCGATGCGAGTATGAAGATGAAGCGTATCAAAATCCTGTTTGAACTTTTTCACTGCACTGGAAATATCCAGGGCTGCGAGGCATGCTTTTTTTCTGAAATCAGCATCAGGGTTTGCCGTCGCCCAAATCGACAACATGGAATCGCCTTTGATGTCCGACACGAAACCTTCATATTTACTGACCGGTTGGAAAACAGCTTCATAGTATTTATTCATAAAGATGGTAAGTTTTTTTGGATCCATATTTTCTGATAGGGACGTATATTGTTCTGCATCCGTAAACAGACACGTCCCATAGACTGTTTGAATATTTGTTTTGACATCGCCAAGGTTCTTGGCTAACCGGCCCACTACTTTTTCAGGCAGGTAGTATTCAAAAGCCCTTCTGATGTTCTGACGCTCCTTACTCGTTTCGAAAAACTTCCACAGAATAATGCCGAAGTAGGCCACAGGCACCTGAAAAAATAGCGGTATAACAATCGGGCACCAAATACCGGAATGGTTGAATTGTAAGAGAGCACCCCCCACATAGAGTAGGCTCAGGCTGACGACACCGAAAGCGGCGATGAAGGGCGGGATAAGAAAACACAGGATGCCCAGCAAAACTCCCCAGAAAAAAATTGTGGCGTGATGTACAGGAAAAACCATCGGCTGAACCGGCTTATCCTCTACCAGGTTCGCAAAAGCACTTGCCGCAATTTCAACACCGCTGATATCTACTCCGCTTGATTGAGAAAAAACGGTATAAAAGCCGTCTTTTTGTTCGAAGCGAAAGTTCTCCGAAAGGCCAACAAACACCGCTTTACCTCTCAAATCCGGCGGCTCTTGCTTGACAATTGATTTTTCATGGTGTTGCAGCAATTGATGGTAGGAAACCGTTTCTATGGTCCCGGAAGGACCATAAAAATTAAGGTAGCGACTTTTGGGACCTTGATATATTTTCACAAGTGATTTAAGGATCTTTTTCTTCTTCACATCCAGAACCTTTGAGCTCTGAATCTCTTCGATCATTTTCTTTCCAATCCATGGATTTTCTTTAAAGAGATCTCTTAGAATCAGGATGCTCTCTTCAACCCATCTGTTCTTAACAATGGCATCCGGATCATAAAGTAGTTTCTCTGCTTTAGACGGAGAAACCTTTTCCAGTAAACGCAAAAATTCATCATATTCTTTAAGTGCAAAGATCTGGAATACCGTGAGTGGTAACGTCGGAGCGTCCCCGGCCTCGGTCTTGAAAGTCCAATACTGGCTGACTTTGACGGGCACTTTGGGCAAGGGAAACGGTGCCAAGGCAAGAGCAGATTCTGCAAAAGGCGGAATCGGTGGTATCAGTCTCTCGATAATTAATTCACCCGTATGCGTCCCATCTTTATTTTTCAAAGGAACCGTGTCTTTTTCAAGGCACACGCATAGAACAACATTACCGGCATCGTTCATTGCTTTGGTGAACAAATTGTCGTGTTCTACAGGGCCTGGATCTTTGAAAATCAAGTCAAAAACAATTACAGCGGCGCCTTGTTCGACCAGGGATTCAGTAAGCCGGGCATGAAGAGAACGGGGCCATTTATCGGGATCGACAGGCAGTTTGAAATTATCGGCAGAAGCTTTATCCAAAGACACGATAGTGACATCTGAAGGCGGTTTTCTTGGGCCCCTCAGTCTGAACAATACATCCAGGCCAATATTTTCTTCTAAAGCGATTCCCATAGGGACGAGGCTTGCCATCACTCCCAAAGTACCGATAAGCAAGCTAACTATTATTGCTTTAGACAAGCGCGACATCAAACTGGCCTCTTGATTAGCATAGAGGTGTCAGGTACCCTCACGACTCGAAAAACCCGAAACCGAAAAAGTATATAAGTTTTTCCAGTAGCTGTTTATTGGAATATACTTACTTCCAATAACGCACGAAGCGTCCCCGAAGAATTACAATAATTTGATGAATTGTTTGATAGAGTTGAGTGTTTCAGAGCTTATTTTTGAGGCAGTTACAGAACCAGCAGTCTTTGGGGGTAAGCCTCACGATAACAAGAACAGAGTGGGGATCTCAAGCTTTGAACTAATTTGACGACAACAAACTATGTTATTAGTCGATACCAAATTTAAACTTTCCCGATCAATTTCAAACTGTTCGGGATGATCTTGTTCCAAACAGCATATTATTTGTTCTGTTTGGAGCAAAACGCGCACACTTTGAGAGGTTTTACAATAGAAAAACCTCCGCATTGGGGTTAGATGTTGAAGAAAAATATATTCAAATAGTAAATATAAAAAATATAGTAAATCTTTATTAATTACAAGACTTAATTTTTGGAATAAAATTCGGATATAAAACAGCATGTTAAGACTTTCTTCAGCAAGATAGACGGTCATCGACCTCTATTTGGGGTCAGATACCATACCCCTGATCGAGCCAAATCCGAGAGAATTTATCTTTGAAGGAAAACCAGGCTCAACGCCGGCCAGTAGGTAATGATCAGTACCGCTATCAGCAGCACGATCATAAACGGTATGGCCGCCTGGTAGAGTTCTGTGATGGATTTATTGAAGCGGTAGCTGGCAATAAATAGGTTCATCCCCACTGGCGGCGTGAAGTAGCCGATTTGCATGTTGGCCAGAAAAATGATGCCCAGATGAACCGGATCGATCCCGTAATTGACCGCCACGGGCAGGATGATGGGGATCATAATGACCAGAGCAGAAAAGATGTCCAGAATCGCGCCGAGTATCAACAATAAAATATTCAGCAAAATCAGAAAGACAATTTTGTTGGTGACATGGGCCTGAATCAGATTGAACAGGTGCATGGGCACTTCGGCATCGATTAAAAAATTGGTCGATGCCAGCGCCACACCCAGAATAAGAAGGATTCCCCCCACCATCACCATGGATTCCCGCATAATTGACGGAAGCTGTGACAGCTTGATTTCTTTGTATATAAAAACCTCCACAACGATCACATACATTGCGGTCACTGCGGCAGCTTCGGAAATGGCAAAAAATCCGCCGTAAATACCCCCCAGAACAAACACCGGCAGCGGTATTTCCCAAATCGCCTCGCGCAGGGCAGCAGCGGCTTCTTTTGCTGAAAAGGAATTAAAAGGCGTGGGGTTGCGACGGTTTTCCCACAGGCTCCAAAGCGAGAGCATCAGCACCATCAGCAAGGCCGGGAGAATCCCGGCGAGAAACAGATCGCTGATGGCCACATTCGCGCCGATGTCCATCTGCTGTGCGATAATCCCGTAAAGAATCAGCGGGAGTGAAGGCGGCAACAGCAGCCCCAAACTGCCCGACGATGTCACCAGGCCGATGCTGAATTTGTCTCTGTACCCGGCCTCTGTCAACGCCGGATACAGCAACGCGCCCAGCGCCACAATGGTCACACCGGATGCACCGGTAAAGGCGGTAAAAAACGCGCAGGCAACAAAGGCGACGATGGCCAGACCGCCGGGCATCCATCCAAGAAAGGCCCGGGTAAGCCTGACCAGGCGTTGGGAGGTCCGGCTCTCCCCCAATAGGTAGCCGGCAAATGTAAACAAGGGCAGTGCCAGCAGAACCGGGGTGTCGGCAATGCGATAAATTTCAATGGCGATGACGGACAGATGAACGCCCTGGTAATGAAACCCGAGCATGGCAACCGCCAGAATGACGACAAAAAGCGGCGTCCCCAAGATGGCTAAAAGAATCAATATCAGGGCGGAAATATATGGGATCACGATCGAAATTTAACGATTCTTTTGAGGTTTATAATTGACAATAGAACATAGCGTATGGCGATAACCACAAAGGCAACGGGAATAATGGCCTCGCATAACCACACCGGCACCTTGGCAAAAGCCATGCCCCCGTCGGCAAACTCCATTTGCACAAATTGAAGGCTGTAATAGGCTACGATCGTACAAATGAAAGCGGTGAACAGTTGCACGACAAAATTGACGACAATTTTGGCGCGTTCCGGCAGAAAACGTTCCATGATGTCAATGTTGATGTGGTTTCCCTGCCGGCTGGCCACCATTGCGCCCACAAGTCCGACCCACAGTACAAGGATACGCACCAGAACATCACTCCAAACAAGGCCGGTATCGAACAGATTGCGAAGAAAGATCTGAAGAACCGCCAGGGTGATCATCAACAGCAACAACCCCACCAGGATGGAATCTTCCACCCGGCAAAGAATCATCTGCGCGCGCTCGACAAAAGATTTACGGGGTTTTTCGATCAATTAGGGTTTAACTCCTTTGTACGAAAATCTTTGAGAAGACCTTCCAGGGTATCCACCATCTCCTGGGACAACCTGTCGGTTTCCACCAGCCGCTTCGGCACTTCCGAAGCGTCTTGACACCATTTTTTCAGGGCTTCAGCGGAGGGTTTGACAAACTCTATCCCCTGTTTGCGCAAGGTTTCAAGCGCCTTGATATTGTCTTCTCGGTTACGTTGGTCAAGCGCTTTAAATATACGGCCCATGATTTCCCGGAAGATCTTTTGATCGCCGGGTGATATTTTTAAAAATGCCTTGCGATCCACGGCCAGCACGCCAAAAATATACAGAAATGGTTCGTCCAACAGGTATTTAATCTGGGTGTGCCATTGCAGCGCCAAAGCCCCTATGGGCGGGGTGGTTACGGTGTTAATCAGGCCGGTCTGCAGGCCGGTCCGGACATCGGCGATGGACAACGGGATGGGCGTGATTTCAAAGGCCTTGACCGTTTCCAGAATCATGGAATCGTTGTCCGGGATCCAGACCTTCTGCTGGCGCATCTCCTCGACGGTTCGTATGGGTACGGTGGACATGACATAGGCAAAGCCGCCCTCGGCAATTCCAAAGGTCACAAATCCGCCGGTCTCAAACCCGTCCACAATTCGTTTGTCCAGGTGTTCACGAGCATAATCGATCTCTTTGAAAGATCTGAAAAACAGCGGCAGGCTGTAAATCTGATTGTCGCGATAATAATCGGATAAACTTCCCCCGACAAAGGCACCGCCTTGGAGCTGGCCGATACGGATCTTGCGCATCACCGCCTTGTCGTCGCCCATAACCCCCCCGGGATAGTATTTTATCCGAACCCGGTTATCGGTTTTACGGGCCAATTCTTCTGCACCGTCTCGCATTTTCTCCATCCAGATGGATCCTTCCGGCGACAGGGTGGCGATCTTGAACCGCATGGCCTGTGCCGGGACGGCAAGCATAACAACAAGCAGCATCAGTATAATTCGTATCATCTTGGGATACCTCTTTGTATTTTTCACCCTAATCGAGCGTAAACGAAATTGAGAATATCTACAACCCACTAATTTTAATATTTATTCCGACATTTTCAAGAACAAGTTATGCAGATTTAGGTTAGACCTAACTTCTGCAAGGTTAAACCCTGATTGAGCGAAAGTCGAGGATGCCCCAGATCCAAGGCATCAAGGGCGAAGCCGTAGTCGTCTACTGCGAGTCCTTGATAACGATGGAGATGGTGCATCCTCGGCTTTTGCTTAGGTTAAAAATAGTCTTCACCACTATCCAAAAGTTCCCGGGCCTGTTGCTGTGCAAGGGTATTGCCGAGGGTATATTCGGGAACATCGGGATTCGCCTTTAGCACCGCGTTCAAAAGCCGGTCATGCAGTTCCCTGTCAAAAACCAGGCGGGCATAATGCCGGGCATACAACACTTTGACCATCAAATTTTTATTTTTAGAAATTTCCAGTGCGCGCTCAAAATGCTGTTTTCCCACATCGGGTTTGCCGCCCAGCGCCGGTGGAAGGAACGTGGCCAGAACCCCGAGGTATAAATGGGCGGCGCCATCCTGATAGTCTTCATCCAATTCGACAACGCGCTCCATAATGGCCTCAACCCGGGGAATTTCAGCCACCGCGTCCCAGTCTTCCCGATGGGTCTGAATCCATGCGGACCAGGCCGATCCCAGGGTAAACAAATTCGGAACATCTTTTACGCCCAATGCATCAATAACATGCTCAAATTCCTGAAAACTGCTCTGGCGGAACAAGCATGTATCCGGCCTACGGATACACAACGCTCTTAATGCATAATCCAGTGATTTATCGGTCAGTTTTTTGGCGCGATCCTTATCTTTAACGAACACATCGGTATATGCGGTATAGACGTCTGCGGACGCGCGAAGCAGGGATTCATTGTCCGGGTCGCGATACAGCAGGCTGTCAACCATCAGCAGGTAAGCCGGCCCGCCGGCTTCAACCGTTGCCAGATCGTTGTTGTTTAAAATGGCCTGGGATAAATTTGCGGTCATGTCGACGGTTGCGGATGAAATAAAATAAGAACATCCGGACAACAGTAGAACGCACAGCAGGAAAAAAAATGGTCCGATAAATGAAATAACTCTCTGATGTTCGCAACGGATAGAGTTTCGACAAAAGACAGACATGAGACCCACCATTTAGATTTTTTAATGAGTCGAAATTGCCCTAAAAAATCCGGGCTCAGTTTTGCAAACCTTTCTTTAGCAAAATATTTTAAAATAGACAATAGGTGAAAAAAACGGCAATTCCGGGTTTGTGAAGCTCCCTGCCCTGAAGGGTGGGGGTTCTGCCTTGCGGTAGTGCTTCGCGGCGGGAAGCGGTCCGGTCATGGGCTAACCTTCAACCTGTATCGCCTCTACCAGAACCTTTGCCATTCCTTTTTTGTAAAACCCCAGTTTTTTAGCGGCTCCGGCACTCAGATCGATAATACGGCCCTCCACAAAAGGCCCCCGGTCGTTTACCCGGACAATGATGCTTCGACGATTTTCAAGATTCGTTACGCGAACATAGGTGGGAAGCGGTAAATACTTATGCGCTGCATTGAGTCCTTTTGGATCAAACGCCTCACCGTTGGCGGTCATGTGCCCGCCTTTTTGGTGATAGGTCTCGTACCCGTACCAGGATGCGACCCCCTTTTGACGGTATTTGGCGGCCTTTGCCACCGACATGGGCACATATCTTTTGCCTTTGACCACATAGGGCGATTTCTTGACGCGACCTTGCCGGATCGCTTCTTTGGGCGGCAGATCATCGATGGACTCGATCTCTTCGCGTGTTAACGGCCAGCTTAAAGGCGCTTTGACCACGATAAACGTGTATTTGCCGATTTGATAGACTGTTTTCCCAACACCTTTGGTTACCTTATAGGTCGTTTTTACGGTATATTTTGTTATCTTATAGGTTGTGTCTACCGTCCCCTTTGTGACATCGTATGTTGTCTTAAAAATGCTGCAAGACAAAAAAAACAAAAACCCCAATGCTAAAGGAATCCATAAAAGCTTTTTTTCTTTTTCAAGCCTCATCTTGCTTTAAATCCGTTCAGAGAAAAGAGAAAACGCCGGGTTTTCACTCCATTTTCAACAGTTAGTTTTATGATATATATCACAAAGATAAGATATTAGCGAATAAATGATGCATCAAATTGAACCCAGCGCTCATGCTGAAGCAGGATTTTACCCGAATTGATCGAAAGTTTAGGGTATAAGATTTCGGCGGATTGTCCGGGGTAA
>JAQYVT010000066.1 GCA_030145345.1 Desulfobacterales bacterium | reverse complement strand
GTTAAGGAATTCTGCCAATTATATAAAATTAGCGGAGCGAAGCGACACCATAACTTTAGGCACTTTAGATCACTTTAGACACTTTTAACTTGTACGGCTTTAACTAAAAAACCCCTTCCAGGGGTAACCCAAAGCCGGGCCCTCTGGACCCGGATATTTACTTCAGGAGGGATTCATGCACGTGTGCAAGAGACCGTTAAGGAAAAACGGCGACCTTCCAGATCAAAAAACAATTACTGAGAATTTTGGGCCATGGGGTGTCCATTCACCCTTTATTTAATCTTGAAAAGCCTAGTCCTCTGGGGCAGGTTAGAAACAACGGCTATGCCATCAATCGGTTAAGCTGGAATATTGGAATAATGGAGTGTTGGAGTAATGGGTTTTGAACCCTGTGATTAAAAATAAGATATCTTCCGCTTTTAATACCCAACATTCCACTACTCCAGCACTCCATCCTTCCGGCTGGCATGTACGATAGACTTAACCCCTCTGGGGTGGTACCAAAGCCGGGTCCTCCGGGCCCGGATTCTTTACTATTTACTGCTAACAAGGAGAAACGAATCATGAGTGAAGGCTTGTCTGAAAGCCGGGTAAACATCGATGAAATTTGTATTAATACAATCCGTGCACTTTCCATGGATGCGGTTCAAAAGGCAAATTCCGGACATCCCGGTGCACCCATGGGCCTTGCACCGGCAGCCTATGTCCTCTGGACGCGGATTATGAAACACAATCCCGAAAATTCCGGCTGGCTCGATCGGGACCGCATCGTGCTTTCGGCCGGCCATGCCTCCATGCTCCTTTACAGCCTGCTCCATCTTTCAGGGTACGGGGTTACCCTCGATGATCTGAAAAGTTTCCGTCAGTGGGGCAGCAAAACGCCCGGTCATCCGGAATTCGGACATACGCCGGGGGTGGAGACCACAACCGGCCCCCTGGGTCAGGGCTTTGCCAACGCGGTGGGCATGGCCATGGCGGAACGGCATCTTGCCGCCCGATTTAACAGAGACGGACATGAGATTGTCGACCATTATACCTACGTGGTGTGCGGGGACGGAGATATGATGGAAGGGATCTCTTCTGAAGCTGCATCCCTTGCCGGGCATCTGGGTCTTGGCAGATTGATCTGCATTTATGACGACAACAAAATCTCCATAGAAGGCAGCACGGATATATGCTTTACAGAAGATGTGGCGCTTCGGTTCAAGGCGTATAACTGGCAAATTCTAAAAGTCGATGACGGGAATGATGTGGATGCCGTTTTCCGTGCCCTCCAGGCGGCCAAAGCTGAAACCCATCGGCCGTCTTTAATTGTTTTGCGCACCCATATTGCCTTTGGAAGCCCCAACAAGCAGGACACGGCCGATGCCCACGGGGCTCCCCTGGGTGAAGAAGAGGTCCGTCTCACCAAAAAATTTCTCGGTATTCCGGAAAATATCACCTTTCACATACCCGATGAGGCTTTGCACGAATTCAGAAAATGTGTTGAAACCGGAAAAGAAGCCGAAGCCGAATGGCTGGAAAAATATCAGGTCTTCAGCAAAAAATTTCCGGATTTGGCAAAAAAATGGGTGGATGCCATGAGCGGCTTTTTAACCACCGGATGGGATGAGGATATACCGGACTTTTCAACGTTGGAGGGTCCCATGGCAACCCGGGCGGCATCCGGTAAAGTCCTGAATGCCATTGCCCCAAAACTTTCGACACTGATCGGTGGTTCTGCGGATTTGGCACCTTCGAACAAAACGTTTATGGCGTGTTCCCATGAGTTCCAAAAAGATGCTTACGACGGCCGGAATATCCGTTTCGGTGTCCGGGAACATGCCATGGGCGGGATAATGTCCGGTATGTATCTTCACAATGGTCTGCGGCCCTATGGTGGAACATTTCTGGTTTTTGCCGATTACTTGAG
This sequence comes from Desulfobacterales bacterium, assembly GCA_030145345.1. Lineage (GTDB taxonomy): Bacteria > Desulfobacterota > Desulfobacteria > Desulfobacterales > UBA11574 > JAAXQD01. The sequence goes on along the minus strand of JAQYVT010000066.1, from coordinate 16,102 downwards.
ACCGGCTTTGCGGGTTGCCTGTATCATGAAAATCCCGGTAATATATATTTTTACCCATGACAGTGTTGCCGTCGGCGAAGACGGACCCACACACCAGCCGGTGGAGCATCTGGCCAGTCTGCGGGCAATTCCAGGCATTACGGTGATACGCCCTGGGGATGCTTCGGAAACTGCCCAGGCCTGGCGCCAGGCACTCAAGACGACCGACGGTCCGGTGGCGCTGATTCTCAGCCGCCAAAAACTGCCGGCGCTGAAACCGAATAACTCCGAATACGGTCTGAAAAAAGGCGCCTATGTCCTGGCCGATTGTGACGGCAAACCCGACATTATTCTCATCGGTACGGGATCAGAAGTTCATATTGTCCTGGAAGCCAAACAGCGTCTTGAACAGAAAGGTATTGCCGCACGGGTGGTGAGCATGCCCAGCTGGGAGCTTTTTGAAAAAACTTCACCGGCGTATAAAAATCGTGTGCTTTTGCCGGAAGTATCTGCGCGGTTGGCTGTGGAAGCCGGTTCTCCCATGGGGTGGGGGCGATATGTTGGAAACGGCGGCGCCGTTATCGGCATAACGCGCTTTGGTGCGTCCGCACCGGGCGGCACCACCATGGAAAAATTCGGATTTACACCGGATAACGTTGTTCAAAAAGCACTGGCGCTTCTCAAAAAATAGCCCGAGTAAACCCTGATGTTGCAAAAGTCGAGGGTGCTGCAAATCCGAGGCGTAAAGGGTGAAGCCGTAGTATTTTACCGCAAACCCTTTACAACAAAGTAGTTGCGGTACCCTCGGCTTTCCCCATTGGGCAAATAACATGGCGGGTTTCACCATTTTCATGATGTCACTTAAGGTCAGTTCCATCAAAGCAGAGAAAAAGTCTTGAAATACTGATCATTATTGTCATTAAACTCATTTTGCCATGTTATTTATGCAAATTTAGGGTCAAATTTGAGACCGATGAAGTGATTGGACAGATGGGAGATTTTGGAACAGGTTAGAGTAAGATACCCAGAACGGGTTTAGTAGAGGGGTAAAATATTTTTTCCATAACCTGGAAAAGCGTCGATGATATCCTCCTTTAACGCCCGAGCATCAGGATAGCGGTTTTCGGGACTCTTTTCCAGGCAGTTCAATATGATGCGCTCGATTCCCGGATCTAATTCTTCGTTGAATTTGCTCGGTGGAGACGGTGGAACCCTAAGGATTATGTCCATGAGCACCTTCTCCACTTCATGATAGAAAGGGAACATCCCTGTGTAAAGCACGTACATAACGACGCCAAGGGCCCAGACGTCCGAGCGCTTCTGGCTTTTTCCCATAATCTGCTCGGGTGCCATATACGGCCGGGAGCCTGTTACCGTATCGGACATCTCTTTCTCTCTGAGTTCTTTGGCCGCGCCGAAGTCCAGAAGCTTTAGGGTCCCGTCAGGCTGAACCATCACATTTCCCGGCTTTATGTCCCGATGGATGATCCCGATGCCGTGGGAATGCGCCACCACGTCTGTAAGCTGAATCACCACCGACGCTATTTCCGCTTCCTCGAGCTCCCGTTCAATCACCTCATAAAGTGTTTTCCCGGATATAAACTCCTGAATCAGTGCGCTTTTGTTGTTTATTTCTATCATATCGAAGACCTTTGGAACCCCTTTATGTCCGGCGAGCTTTCTTAATATATGGGCCTCTTCTTCAAACTTGGCGTTAAATTTTTTGTTTAGGGGAATCTTGGCAACAAAAAATTTTGGCGGATCCTTTGTTACGTCTTTGATCTTCCAGGCCTCGCCGAAACTCCCGATTCCCAACCGGTCCAGTTTCTCATATCCAAGATCCAGCAGCTCTTTTTCAGTTGACCTGGGATATAAACCTCGAAAAATCCGTTGACGGAATCTTGAAGCGTCGCCGCCCTTTTCCATCGGGGCGCATACGTCGATCCTTAACCGTTCATATCCGCCGTCGTCTGCTATACGGACGCATACTCCCAATCTTTTTATAAGTTCTTTAGAATCCAAGGGATAGGTAAGAAACTCTACCGCACCGGCGTTCAAAGCTGAAGCTGCGACCTCTTCGGAGAATTTTTCCAGAATCACGATCACCGGCTTTTCGAGTTTAAAATCTTTAATAATCTGCTCAGGGGCAAGGTCGAATCCTTTCAAGGAAAAAAGGGCGACATCTATCTTTTTCTTTTCTGCAAGCGTCAGACGGGCTTGTTTCAAGTTCTCGGCGGTATAGACTCGGTAGCCGTATTTGTTGAGAATCCTTTTGAGCTTGGCACCTCCCGCCGGGTCGCTGTCTATAACTAAAACAACTCTTTTTTTACCATACGGGGCTTGATCCATTTTTAAACACCTCCAGAAAATTCACCGGTCAGAACATGGTTGGACAGTTCAACGTTTGGAAAACCATATCACAACAATCCTGAAGCCTCGGTTTTTGGAGAATCGTATCATCATTCCAATTTTTGATCTGCATGAAGGACACTTTATAAAATCGGTTCATATATTGCCGTGAGCAAAACTCGGGTTGCCTTTGAGGGGCCTCAATACAGTCTAATGTTGAAATGACAATCGGAAACGTCCTTATTATAATATCACTCTGCATCGATTATTTCCAGGCAATTCATATGTATTGTCCTTCCAGAAAAAATCCTTTGATACTATATATTGTGGTAAAAAATCCTTGACATACAAGACACATTGGTTTACAGGGATTTCAGCAAAAAATTAATTGTGTTTGAACCGATCTGTGGTGTTACAGATTTTGTAGGGGTTCACAGGTTCAGGGGTTCAAGGTTCCATTCTTGTCCCCGGACTGCATTTGGGATGCGGATTTACGAGAAAAGCGTCAGTTTCGTCAGTCCCAATCCAAAATTTGAAGCTAAACTGGCAATTACTTGGGAAAATGAACATTTGTAATAAGGACTTCGGATCTTCATGCCTTCTTTGTCCTTAACCCTGAACGTTGAACCCTGAACCTGTAAACGGTTACCAGATTTTCTAAGGTCACGTTAAAGGGGCGACAAATATCGCTCGACCCTTTGTGTGCGCTACCCTGAAAATAGCGCGGGTTTTTTCTTAACCGTTCGGGCGACTCCACGCTCAAATTGGGCGAATGGCTCAACCGAACCAGACGCTGCCTTGGAATAAATTCAAGGCAAATAAGGCAGGATCATGAGCGATCCTGCCTTATTTATTTGCGCCACCCCTTTCTTTTTGTTATTATACACTTAAAATCACGTCAAAACCCGATTCGGAATTATCGGTGATTTGTTAAACCTACTAAAATATCGTCGGACGAAATTACACCCTAATCGATCGCAAACAAACTGGGAGAAATATTATAAGGGATTTGTTTGTTACATATTTTGTAGATACAAATGTTTTTTCGTAATGCTTCTATAGAGGAGGTATAAATCTATTAATAGAATCCCATTTTGTTTGCCCTTCGGGAAAGCTGATGATACCCCATTTCCTTCGTTATCAAGGGTTCGCAGTAGAGGGACTACGGCTTCACCCTTGATGCCTCGGATCTGGGGCATCCTAAACTTTCGCCAATTAGGGTTGCATCTCACACGTTCATCAATTTAACGGCAATACGTCAAGGTGATTCATGGATCCAAAGGTTAAAGAAGCTATTTTTCGAGCGGTTGAGACGGAGACTTTTGCACAGGCTTTGAACATGGAACTGGTAGATCTGGAACTCGGATATTCCGCGGTGGAGATGACCTATGATCCGTCGGCCATGAACAACATCTACGATCGGGCGCATGGCGGGGCCATCTTTGGCTTGATCGACGAAGCCTTTGAGGCGGCGTGTCAGACAGAAGGCACCATTGCGGTGGCCTTGAACGTGAATGTCACATACGTGTCCAGCCCGGAACCTGGAAAGCGTCTGCGTGCCGAAGCACGCCAAGTCAGCCGGACCAAAAAAACAGCCAGTTTTGAAATCAGGGTGATGGAAAAGGATGGGCGGTTGATCGCAACCTGTCAGGCCCTGGCCTATCACACCGGAAAGCCGATACCGTTTCTATAGATAGACCCCACCTTCCAGCCATCCGCCCTGTGAAATGCGTGCCCACTGAAATGCCGGGCCTATTTCAGTGGGACGTCAAACCCGGCTTGTGAAATAGGCGGGTCAACGTCCAGGAGGCAGAAAAAATGAAAATCACGGAAAACGCCCTAAAAATACTGAAAAAAAGATATTTCGCAGCGGGTGAAACCTGGGAGAAACTGTGTGATCGGGTTGCCCATAAAGTGGCAGGTGATGAAAAAAAATCGCAAGATCGTGTAAAATGGGAAAAAAGTTATAAAGAAATCATGCTCAACCTCGACTTTCTGCCCAACAGCCCCACGTTGCGAAACTTTGGCCGGAACGAAGGTTGCGGGAGTGCATGTTTTGTTCTCCCCATGGAAGACAGTCGACGAAGCATCTTCAAAACCCTTTCCGACGCCGTGGACGTTCAGGCATACGGCGGCGGAACAGGCATGAGTTTTTCGAGTCTGCGTCCCAAAGGGGATCCCATCCATTCAACCGGGGGAAGGGCTTCCGGCCCCCTCTCCTTCATGGAAATATTCGATTTTACCATCGGAGATATCATACAGCAAGGCGGAACCCGTGAGGGCGCCAACATGGGTGTGTTGCGGGTGGATCATCCGGATATTGAACGCTTTGTGGCGGCTAAAACCATAGAAGGGACCCTGAAAAATTTCAATTTGTCGGCGGGGATCACAGATGCCTTTATGAAGGCGGTTAAAAATGACCAAGATTTTGATCTGGTCTTCAACGGTAAAGTGTACAAAACAGTCTCAGCACCCAAGATATGGGAAACAATTATTGACGGCGCCTGGAAAAACGGAGAGCCGGGAATCGTGTTTTTAGATACCATTAACAGAAACAATCCGTTACACCCAATGGGTGAAATTGAGGCGACAAACCCGTGTGGAGAGCAGCCGCTTCTACCGTACTGTTCGTGTAACCTTGGATCCATCAATCTTTCACAGATGATCACAGGGGATTGGATAGAAGGAGCGGCTGAAGTCGACTGGGAAAAATTGCGCAAAACAGTGAAGACGGCGGTACGGTTTCTCGACTCGGTAATCTCCGTAAATAATTATCCCATTCCGGAAATTGAAGACATGACCTTAAAGACCCGACAGATCGGTCTGGGGATTATGGGCTTTGCCGATATGTGCATCAAACTTCACATCCGTTACGGATCGAAGGAATCCGTCATCCTGGCAAAAGAAATCATGGCCGATATTTATAATGTGGCCAACGAGACCTCCACGGAGCTGGGCAAAGAAAAAGGTGTTGCGCCGGTCTATGAAGAATACACGCTTTCCGGGCCCAAAAGACGCAACGGCACCCTGACGACCGTTGCGCCCACCGGCACCCTCTCTTTGATCGCCAACTGCTCGTCAGGCTGCGAACCAAACTTTGCATTCAACTATACCAAAGCGTGTCTTGAAGGTGAAACGATCGACATTGTTCCCGATGTCGTTCGGGAATGGCATGAAAGAAAAGAGACCGAAATTTTGCCTGAATTCTTTGTAACAACCAAAGATGTTTCCGTTGACGAGCACATCCGGGTTCAGGCGGCGTTTCAGACCGGAGGCGTGGATTCAGGCGTTTCAAAGACGATCAATGCACCCTACGACACGGATAAATCTGAAATTTCCGAAGCGTTTTTCAAAGCGTGGGAAATGGGGTGCAAGGGAATCACTTTTTATCGAGACGGCTCCCGGGATGTTCAGGCGCTATACACCCAAAAGAAAGGGGTGGAAACCGAAGGCGCGGATGAATTGAGAAGGGGGGAACTTAAACATCGTCCCCGGGCAACGACGGGTCCCAGCCTGAAGATGAAAACAGCCTGCGGGAAACTCTATGTCGATCCACATTTTGACAAAGACGGTGTTGTAGAAGTTTTCATCCGGACCGTCGGCGGCGGCTGCGCTGCGAACACCAAGGCGCTTGGTATACTGCTGTCCTACTGCCTCCGGGCCGGCGTATCTTCTGAAAAGATCATCAACTCCATGAAATCGATTCATTGCCCGGCGTGTACCAAGGCGATATCTTCAGGTAAAGATGTGGAAGTCAACAGCTGTGCGGCCGGCATGGGAAAGGGGGTTGAAGTCGCTTTAGAGCATGCGGACGTGTATCGGGAAGTGGCAAAAAAGATTCAAGATGCTGACAGTTATTTTAACGAAATCGATGCCCCCAGAGATAAGAATACCATCTGCCCGGATTGCGGCGCAACCGTTCACCGGGCCGAAGGGTGTCTGGTATGCGCCAACATGGAGTGTGGGTGGACCCGATGCTAGCAGCTGTTTCAAAACCTACCATTCGTGGGCTTGAGCCTCTTGTAAATCGCTAAGCTCGCTGTGCTAAATTTGTAGAACTCGGGCTAACGCCCTCAAACAGCTGGAAATTTTTCGCGCCGTATCGCTAAGCGCTTTTCGGCAAAAGGCTCAAAAATCACTCACCGGAAGGTTTTGAAATGGCTTCTAATCTGAATTTTTATCGTCCAATCCACACCAAGTTATAATATTTTCTATGGGCTCCCGGGTACTGACCACGCTATTTGCCGGGAAATCCCAGTTGGGATACCCGATGGCAATGGAAATGATAATCCGTTTGGATTCGGATATTCCGGCAAATTCATGCAGCACCTCGGGATATGCGATCCCCTGATTGGCGATGCAGGTCCCCAGACCGTAATGGAGTGCGGCCAGGCAGATGTTCTGTGTCACGGCGCCGATGTCGAACAACGGTCTGGGGTAGGACAACGATCTGTCCACATAGACAACAATGGCCGCCGGTGCATTAAAATAACGGAACCCGCGCTTCATCCACCGGGCCCTTTTCTCTTTATCTTCCCTGGGGATATCCATGAGCTTAAAGATCTGTTTGGCGATTTCAATCTGACGTCTTCTGTATACGCTGTCCGGTGGTAACCCCTTTGTTTGAAGGTCGGGATGGGCGGACGCTCCTGAATTCAATTTTTCAACATTCGCCTGTCTGATAGTATTCAGAACATCCCCGGCAATAATGGTAAATTCCCATGACTGGGTATTTTCAGCGGATGGGGCACGGGTCGCTGTCTCTAAAATTTCTTTTAGAATCTGTTTCGGGACAGGGTCTGTCTTAAAGTCTCTAATGCTCTTTCGCATGATTATGGCGTCTATAATGTCCACCATTCTGCTCCTTTTTTTATTCGGGTTCCGGTACGCCGAAGCTTGTGGTCCGGCCATTCAAAGCCCGCCATTGGCTTCTGTATTTTTCATTGACAGGCAAACAACTTTTATTTATAGAATGATGTTACGCTATAATTTCCATGTATTTAATGGTCTATTTCCCCCGGTTGACTCTTTTTTTATAAGTTGCCGCTTTATTTGAGAAAAACGGCCTTGCCATTGTAGCGAAGTTCGAAATTTTATTTACCGGGATCGCTGATATCCAATGCTTTCCTTATTCCCGTAACATTTACAATTAACCCAATTCAAGCTCGGATATCTTACAGATTTACGGTTATTATCTGATAAAATATCGGCGTTAAAATTACCAACTTTTTTTTCTAAAATTCGTATTGCTGGGTGTATAAAAAATAAGAATGGGTTCGGCTTTTTAGTTCTTTAATTCAACACAACTATTGAAAGGTGCTTCAAAATGGCTAAAAAATGGGTTTATCTCTTGGATGAAATTGAACATGCGGAAGAGTATGTCGGCGGTGATTGGGATGCGGTTCGCGGATTGCTGGGCGGTAAAGGGGCAAATCTATCGGAAATGGTGCGCATCAATGTTCCTGTGCCACCGGGGTTTACGGTTACCACCGAGGCGTGCAACACCTACCTGGCTTCGGGCGAAACTTTTCCCAAAGGAATGAGAGATCAAATGCTTGACGCTTTGAAAGCTATCGAGGAAACCACCGGTAAAAAATTTGGTGACCGGGAAAATCCACTTTTGGTTTCATGCCGAAGTGGTGCCAAGTTCTCCATGCCGGGCATGATGGACACTGTGCTCAATATCGGACTGAACGACAAAACAGCAGAAGGAATGATCGAATTGACCGGCGATGAACGATTTGTATTCGACTCTTATCGACGCCTGGTTCAGATGTTCGGCAATGTGGTCATGGGTGCGCCGGATGAGGTCTTTGAGGAGGTTATTACCGAAGCCCGTTCAAAAGCACGCGTCGAAACAGATGCCGAGCTGTCTGCCGATGATTGGAAGGCGGTGGTGGAAAAATTCAAGGTGATTTTCAAACAATACGCGGGTCGATATTTCCCAACCGATCCATTTGAACAGCTGTTTTTGGCCACAGAAGCCGTTTTCAGGAGCTGGAACGGGAAACGGGCTTTCGATTACCGCAATGCTGCTGGGATTTCCCATGACCTGGGCACTGCAGTCACGGTTCAGACCATGGTTTTCGGGAATATGGGAAATGACAGCGCAACCGGTGTTGCCATGACCCGAGATGGCTCCACAGGAGAAAATAGAATTGAAGGAGATTACCTGATCAACGCACAGGGTGAGGATGTCGTTGCCGGGATTCGTTTAACCAATGAGATCTCCCGATTGAAAACGGAAATGCCCGAGGCATATGCCGAGTTTGAGCAGATCTCGAAAAAACTGGATTCCCATTATCGAGATATGCAGGACGTTGAATTTACCATTGAAAAGGGTAAATTCTGGATGCTGCAGACCCGGGATGGCAAACGCACGGCCCAAGCTGCGGTTCGGATTGCTGTTGAGATGGTCGAAGAAGGCTTGATCACGCGTGAAGAAGCGGTTATCCGCATAACTCCTGAGCAGGTCGACTTCTTCCTGCATCCGCAGTTTGACCGAGAGGCCGTAAAAGAAGTCAAGGCCAGAGGTGACATGCTGGCCAGGGGTCTTAACGTTTCACCTGGGGCGGGCTATGGCGTGGTCGCCCTTGACGCCGATATTGCGGAGTTGTGGGCCAAGGAAGAGGGCAAGGAAGTGATCATGGTACGCCCGGAAACCCGGCCGGACGACGTCCACGGGATGCTGGCTGCCCAGGGAATCCTCACAAGCCGAGGTGGTCGTACCAGCCATGCCGCTCTGGTTGCCCGCCAGTTCGGAAAACCGGCGGTGGTGGGTGTCTCCGAACTTAAAATCGACATGGTCAAGCGGCAGATGACGGTGAAGGACAAAGTTATCAAGGAAGGGGACTGGATCTCCATTGACGGCAATGCCGGCGAACTTTATGCCGGAAAGGTAAAGACCATGGTGCCGGACATAAAAGATCCGTGGCTGATGAAGCTGCTCTCCTGGGCGGATGAGTTTCGCAAACTCGGCGTATGGACGAATGCAGATTATCCAGCCGATGCCCAGCGCGCGCTCGACTACGGCGCGGAAGGCATCGGGCTGTGTCGCACCGAACACATGTTCTTCGAGGCCGAACGCCTCCCCTTTGTGCAGAAGATGATCATGACCGACCTGCCGAGTGAACGGCGTGAAGCTCTCGACGCACTGCTGCCCTTTCAGCGGGAAGACTTTGCAGGCCTTTTCCGGGTCATGGACGGACTCCCGGTCATTATTCGTTTGATTGATCCTCCGCTGCACGAATTTCTTCCCAATCACATCGACCTGCTGAGGGATCTGGCGGATCTTAAGATTCGTCTGAAGGATGCCGGCACCCTTGAAGATATTGATCGACTGCTGGACCAGATCGAAAAAGAAGAACACATTCTCAAACGGGTGGAAAGTCTGCACGAGTCAAATCCAATGCTGGGGCTCCGGGGTGTACGACTGGGCATTCACATTCCGGAACTGACCATCATGCAGGTTCGAGCAATATTCGAAGCTGCTTGCATGGTGGCCAAAGAAGGCATCGATGTGCATCCTGAGATAATGATCCCATTGACCAGCCATGTGAACGAACTGAAGTTTCAGCGGGATATTCTTGAGCCCGAGGCTAAAAAGGTTATGGAGGAACAAGGCATTGAGCCGAAGTATAAGTTCGGAACCATGATCGAAATACCGCGTGCCGCGCTGACAACCGATCAGATTGCGGAATATGCAGAGTTCATATCATTTGGGACCAATGACCTGACCCAGACAACCTTCGGGATATCCAGAGACGACGCCGAGGCAGGGTTTTTAATTGAATATATGGAAAAAGAAATTCTTCCGGAAAATCCTTTTGCCGTTATCGACCGGGATGGTGTGGGCATGCTGATGGAAATATCGATTCAAAAAGGACGCTCCGTAAGACCCGACTTGGAATGCGGAATCTGCGGTGAACACGGGGGGAATCCCGAATCTATTCAGTTGTGTCATGAACTGGGGTTAACCTATGTGTCGTGCTCTCCATTCCGGATACCGGTTGCACGCCTTGCTGCCGCCCATGCCGCGTTGCGGGATAGGAAATCCGGGAAATAGCCGGAATCGAATTGATGATACTCGCGAAAGCACGAAACAACAGTCTAATTTTCGTGCTTTCGTGATGGAGGGTTTGTATCATGGCACTTTTTCTGGTTCAACACGGCCAGAGTTTGCCCAAGGACAAAGACCCAAACAAAGGCCTTTCTGAAGCGGGAATCCATGAAACCGAACGCATCGCACAGGTCGCCAAAGGGTATGGGGTTCATGTATCGAGCATCGCACACAGCGGCAAGACCCGGGCCCGTCAGACCGCCGAAATCTTCGAAGCAGCTCTGAAACCCTCAGGCGGGATTCATGAAAGCAGCGGGCTGAGTCCCTTGGACGACGTGACCGTTTTTGCCGACACCGCCGACAGCACAAAAGATGTTATGCTGGTGGGGCATTTGCCCTTTATGGAAAGGCTGACCGCGTATCTTATCACGGGATCCATCGAAGGGCCGGTATTTAAATTTCAAAACAGCGGTATCGTGTGCCTGGACAAATTTCCGGACACCCTGTCCTGGGTGATCAAGTGGGCGCTGATGCCCCATATCGGCTGAGGATCTGGCGGAAAATCTTTTCTGACAAATTCTATTCATGGATTCGTTTAACCACAGCAACGAATCAAGCTCCGGACAGATTCGAAGGGGTGTCAAGCGGGTTGAAAACCTCAAATTGATCGGTTGCCTAATATTTTATCGGGTTCCCCGCATGGTCGACAACGTAAATGTTCACAAGATCACCGGCGCTGATATCGGGTGTATCGGATTTTTTAGATTCAGAGAGTTTCCAAGCCCCTGCAAGTCCATATAGCCTTTTTCAAGGCGCATTAAATATCCCACGGGTCGCGGTTTGGCCAACACCCGGGGATCCTCGACCATTGTCGCCTCGAGTACCTGTTTGGCCTTCATGAGGTCTGGATCGCATCTGATATTTATTTTCCCCGTGCAGCCTTGTCCACGGTTTCACGCAGTTCTTTTGATCCAGGGTTGCTGACAGAACGCTTCACAAGAATATCCACAGGTGTCACCGCCTTTCCATAGTAGGCAGTGTTCCATTTGTCCTTGGTGGAGATGACAGCGCCATCCAAGGCGATTCCGGCAAAAGCGCCTTTGGATTGGGAAAAGGAAAAAATGTCGGCCATCACATCCGATTTGGCACCGCCCCCCACCGGACCGACGGCGATGGAGGTATCCCCTCCGAGCTTGAAAGAGGATGTGAGCAACTTGTCCACAGCCTTTTGGGTCCTCACCATCATAACCACTTCCGCGGCCTCCCCTCCGAACTGAAGTCCAAAGCTTACGGAGCCCAAGGTGTAAAACGCCGGTTGGCTCCATTGCCCTGTTTTCGCGTCCTTGACAATGAGTACGCCGCTACCGCCGGACCCGCCCACAAAAAAGCCGGCCTTGAGCATGCTCGGTACGATCAAGAGACCTTTGGTCTCGCGCAGGTGATCTTTTAAATAGGCCATGTTCGGATCGGCCATGAAACTTTGGAACGTAATGCGCGCTTGATCCACAAGCCCCTGCTGCTCGATGGGCTCGGCTGCTTTTGCCGGCATGGAAAAACCGACAATCAACGCGCTGATAATAACCGCGGACAGAATGTTTGCGAATCTGTAACGTGTTTTTTTCATGGTTTTGCCTCCTTATGTAAAATATAAATTAATGGTTGACAGATGGAGTTATTCTTCAGCCCAGTCGAGGGCTTTTCGGACCTAAGGGCGAGTATTCTTACGTTCCCTAGTGTGTAATTGTCGATTAAAGACCGTGATGTCCAACTCATCCGCATGGCAGGTGGTCAGAGGGTTCGGATTTTGACGCAGCGGATTCGAGATTTATATTCAAATCCTTATTATAAACCGGCATCTTTTGCAACCAGAATATATCTTTCATTTAGGGCGTTATCAAGGGCTCGCAGTCGTTTACTACGGCTTTGCCCTCGATTCCTTGGATCTGCGTCCCCAATGAAATGTTTACCCCGTGGAATGCGAAGCCTATTCCTCTGGGGCAACGCCGATTTCATCGGGGGGGCATCCTCGACGTTCGCTCAATTATGATTCCAGACTTAAGCGATGATCGCCTCTGTGGCAAAGGTTGTCGATAGACCTGAAAAAAAGACAAAATAATAGAAATTTTTTTTCCGTTTCGCTGTTGTTCCTTTATAAAAGTCTTCTATTGTAATTATTCTGGGTTCGATTTATTATATTCAGATCGTTAGCTTTCCTCTCATATATAGGCGGACCGTAATGTACAATACCATGGATTCAAGATTTCGGTTCTTGAGCTGCTGCAGGATTACCGGTGCATGCGCAGGTATTCTCCTGCTAATTGCATGTTTGACAGCCTGCGCAACGAAAAAGCTTAATGAAATTAATTTGATGCCTGCACCGGACGTCTATGAAAAAGGCGTTGTCGATCCTTTCACGGACACCCATCCCATCGAGAAAATTCCTTATGAAGGTATCCTGTACGTCACGGACCGGGCGCCGGCCGGCGCGGACAACCATTATTACAAGAACAAAAGGGGCAACCTGCTCCGTCTCGGCGCTGCGAAGATTAAGGTTGGAAATGAGGGCATCACCTGGGAGGAAGCACGGCGAATCTCTTTGCTGAAGAACCGCACAGATAAATATCCCATAAAAGTGACAGACGTAGAAGAATTCGGCATTCTGGACCGCAGCTATTCCGTTTTCATGGATCCGGGTTTAATGGAAACGTCCCCGCATCGGCCGGCGGAACGTTTTGCCCAATTGGTCAATGAAAAATTAAAGGGATCGAAAAGAAAGGATGTCTACATCTACGTCCACGGATATAAGGTCGTTTTCGAAAATCCCATTTTGGTCGCCACGGAACTGTGGCACTTTCTGGGCTATGAGGGGGTATTTATTGCTTATGCTTGGCCGTCGACACCCAAGGCGCTGGCATACGCATCGGATTTGGAGACCGCTGCCCTTTCCTCGCATAATCTGCGTATTTTTTTGGAATACCTCGCCCAAGAAACCGACGTCGAGCAGATTCATATTATTGGATACAGTGCCGGAACGCGCTTAGTCATCAATGCATTGGCTCAACTGGCACTGTTGCACTCAGACCAGGACAAAGCCTCCATTCAACGAACGCTTCGAATCGGCCATGTGTTGCTGACAGCCAGCGATTACGACCGGCAGCTTTTCGGCGTTCATCTGCTAGATGGACTGTTAAAGGTGTCCCGGACGCTGACCGTTTACATGTCGGAATCCGATAAAGCGCTTGGCTTTTCCAGATGGCTCTTTGCCCGAGAGCGGCTGGGGCAGATGTGGAAAGATCGCAAACTGTCAGATGTTGTGGTGGAATATCTTCGAAAACATCGAGAGCTCATTTTTATCGACGTTACCAATGCCCAGTCGGCGGCCGGCGGCAACGGGCATGCCTATTTTCGCAAGAGCCCGTGGGTCAGCAGTGATGTCCTTATGACATTGATGCACAATCTAAGACCGGATGAGCGGGGGTTGGTTCAGTCTAAGGATATCCCGGTCTGGACCTTTCCTCCTGACTATATCCGGCTGCTGAGAGCTGCTTTGATCGAGGCCGGCCCTGAACCCACAGAAAACCTTGAATGATCGACCGGTTTCGATTAAAGCCATCATGGATAATGGGTGTCTGAACGAAAAGTCCCGTTCAGACAAACCCCGAAAGAATAAACAGAGGTGCCGGTGATGATGGACGCTAAGGGGTTTAACGACATTTTTACGCCAGGTGTTTTGAAAAAGCTGTTTCCCGAAGACCGCTCAGACCGGTTCTTTGATGCCCTTTACGGAGATGCGACTGAAGGGTCTTATGATATCCGTCTTGAATTCAAAAACCACCGAGAAAACCGACTTGAGTTTGAGCTGTGTCTGACCCAGCGGCCCGGACAATGTATGAGCTGCAGTCTGACGTATGGATTGCCGGAAGTTTTTTCCCGCCATCCGGTCATCAATATAAATGGCTTGGTTCAGGAAGTCGAAGTTTTGCTCGACGGTCGAGCCAGATCTATTGACTGGCAACTCGGCGCTACCAGAGAAATTTCAGACGACATCCATGTGGTCCCGCTGGTTATTATTCTGGACAACTAACCGCGATCAGATGAGATTATAGGGGAACAAAAGCATGTTTTCCATAAAAGATATTGTTGATATCGCCATACAAATCGAGCAAAATGGAGAGCGTATCTATAGAGACGCTGCAAAAAAAATTAAAGATCCATCTCTGAGTTCCCTGCTCCAGTGGCTGGCCGATGAAGAAGTTACACATGTGAAATGGTTTACAGCACTGAAAGATAAGGTTCCAGACACCGGGGACCACCCTGAACAGGAGAAAATCGGCAGGGCTTTATTGCGGGACGCGGTGGGCACTCAAAATTTTACACTCAAGGATGCCGATTTTTCCACCTTGGAACAGGTCGAAGATCTGATCAGGCTGGCCATTGAATTTGAAAAGGACACGATACTGTTTTATAAGATGCTCCAGCCGCTGATTGAGGATCGAGAGACCCTCGATCAATTGCATGAAATCATTAAAGAAGAAGAGAAACACGTACAGAGTTTTAAAGAACTGCCAAAGCAAGGATAGGCTTGGACGTAAAAAAATTACGCCTTGGGACGAACCTTCCGTGTCGGCCGTTCGGTCAGAGGGGATTCATTTTAAAAGGACGCCCCAATGGATACTTAACCTCACCGGTACCGTTGTTCCAGATCAAGGAGGGCCTGCTTCACCTCGATACCTCCGCCAAACCCGGTCAGCGTGCCGTTGCTGCCCACGACCCGGTGGCATGGAATTACAATGGGAATCGGATTTCGGGCGTTTGCCTGCCCTACCGCCCGACTCGCAAAAGGATTCCCTATTTTTTCAGCCACTTCACCATAAGAAGCCGTCTCTCCGTAAGGAATCTGTTGAAGTGCCGTCAGCACCTTTTTTTGAAAGGGTGTGACGTCCAAACACAGGTTCAGGGTGAAAATTTTCAATTTTCCGGCAAAATAGGCTTCGAGTTGACGAACCGCCTCTTCAAGGGGCCTACGGGCTTCCACCCAATGGGATTCCGGCAAATCGGTTTTCTTCCCATTGGGAAAGCGGATTAGATGCAACCCCGCATCGTCTCCGGCCACCAAAAGCCTGCCCACAGGACTATCCATATACCGATAATACGTCATTTTAAAATCGCCCTTTTAAATAAAATTTAGTTATATTAAAAGGTTAAAAAGTTTTTAGAACGGGCTAAACTATCATACTCGAGTTTTGCACCCTATTCTTCAACAAAAGCCTTATCCGAACTTGTTTTCCGCTGGAACGTCATTGTGTGGATCTGTTTTTTCAGTAAAACTTTCTTGTGTCTTTTGTCAAATAATGTGCAAAATTTTTAATAAATGACTTGACCTATTATTTTAAAGAATGTTAATAGTAATCGTTATTAATAAAGAAGCCGCAGTACACCGCTCGTATTAGAATTACATTAAAAAAAACTATTTTTGTATCAATAAAAAACACCAAGGAGGAATTTCTAATGGCAGAAGAAAAAAAGACGATAAAGGCTGCCAAGCCAAAGAAGATGGCGGATCCGATAGCAGCTTCAATTGATCCTGCAACTCAGGAAATGATCGCGCGGGCTCAGAAACTGGGCGTTGAAACAGTATTTGACCGTGCGGTCACCATGAAGCCCTGTAATATCGGAATGCAGGGCACCTGCTGTAAAAACTGTGCCATGGGGCCG
>JAQYVT010000065.1 GCA_030145345.1 Desulfobacterales bacterium | reverse complement strand
GGTCCCCGAAGGTTGTGATAATGACATCGTCGATTTTTGCCAATTCAATAAAGGCATCGATCTCATTTTGGGCGGTCACACATACCGGGCACCCAGGACCTGAAAGGAGCGAAATGGTCTCCGGCAAAAGGGACCGGATGCCGTTTCTGAAAATCGATGTGGTGTGTGTACCGCAAACCTCCATCAGGCGGATCTGTTTTTGGCTAATTTCTTTTATGCGTTCGACAATTTTCTGCGAAATTCCAGGGTCCCTATATTCCTGCATATGTTTTAGCGTCATCCGGTCTATTTCCCTAATTGTCTGCGTTGGCGGCGGCCACCATGGCCTGGCCGAGGGCGATCCCGCCGTCGTTCGGGGGAACGAGGGTGTGGGTAAAAACCTGAAAATTGTTTCGGGTCAGGGTCTGTATCAGGCCCGTTAGCAGAAACGAGTTTTGGAATGCACCGCCGCTGAGTACCACACGATTCAGTCCGGTTTCTTTTCCGATGATACCGCATAATTCCGAGAACATCCGAACGAGGGTTGAATGGAATTTTCCGCTGATCTCCGACGGGTCCACCCCTTTTTGCAAGTCATTTGCCACACCCCGTATAATGGGCTGAACGAGAACCCGGTGCACGTCTCCGGACACCCGGTCATAGTCATAGGGTGCTGTGATGGTTTTCTCTGCCAGCATTTCCAGTTCCATGGCCGCCTGACCTTCAAAGGAGACACGGTTTCGGATGCCGATCATCGCTGCGATGCCGTCAAAAAGACGCCCCAGGCTCGATGTGTCGGGAGCATTCACTTTTTTCTGTATCATCTCGACCATAATCTGAATCCGCTTTTCATCGATTCCTTTCAATATCGGCAGATCAAGGTCCAAAAAGGCGTCACCAAAGGCATCGTACAGATAACTCACGGCCATGCGCCAGGGTTCTTTAACGGCGGCTGCACTCCCCGGCATGGGCGTATAAGACAGCTGTGCGGCCCGGCGATAGGTTTTAAGATCCGCAACCAGTATTTCGCCCCCCCAAATATTGCCGTCGGCGCCATACCCGGTTCCGTCGAATGAAAGCCCGATAACCGGTCCGTCGATGAGATTTTCCGCCATGCAGCTTGCGATGTGGGCGTGATGGTGTTGCACCTGAATTTTCTTTATGCCCTTCAATTCCGCTGCATACCGGGTGCTCAGATAATCCGGGTGAAGATCATAGGCAACAATCTCCGGTGAAATGTCGAGAAGTTGTTTCATGTGGTCGATGGTGGATATAAAAAATTCATATGCCGAAAGATTCTCCAGATCGCCGATATGCTGGCTTAAAAAAGCCTGATTTTTCTGGGTGAGACACACCGTATTTTTCAGTTCAGCACCGCAGGCCAGTATGGGCGGGACCGTTTTGTTAAGAAAAACAGGAACCGGAACATACCCCCTGGAACGACGGATAAACCGTGTGGCACCGGCGGATCTCTTTACAATGGAATCGTCGCTTCGTAGATAGATATCCCGGTTGTGGATTAAAAAATAATCGGCGATGCCTGAAAGCCGATTAAAGGCATCGTCGTTGTCAATGGCAATCGGCTCCTCACTTAGGTTTCCGCTGGTCATGACCAGCGCAATAAAACCGTGGCTTAGAATAAGGTAGTGGAGGGGGGTGTACGGCAGCATTGCCCCGAAATACCGGTTTCGGGGCGAAACTTCCTCTGAAATTGGACTGGGTTCTATTTTTCCCAAAAGAACAATGGGACGTTGGAAAGACGTCAGAAGTTCTTCTTCCGCCGGCCCGACCACCGCATATTTTCGAATATGCGCCATATCCAAAGACATAACGGCCATGGGCTTTTCTTCCCGATATTTTCGCTGTCTCAAGGCTGCCACAGCATCTGTATTCCCGGCATCCACGGCCAGGTGAAAACCGCCCAGCCCCTTGATGGCGATGATACATCCCTGCTTTAAAAGCGTCGCCGTCTGTTCGATGGGGTTTGAGGTATTGATCTTGTTACGGTCTTTGTCAAAGAGGCTGACTTGGGGGCCGCAGTCTTTACAGGCATTGGGCTGGGCGTGAAACCTTCTGTTTTCAGGATCGTCATATTCAGCCTGGCATACGGGGCACATTTTAAAGTGTTTCATGGAGGTTTTCGGCCGATCGTAGGGAATGTCGTCGATGATGGTATAACGGGGTCCACAGTTGGTGCAGTTGATGAAAGGATAGCCGAACCGCCGGTCTTCGGGGTCGAACAGTTCTTTCCGGCAGGGGTCGCAGATGGAAACGTCCGGGGAGATGAGCGTGCTCGTCGATGCCGTGCTCCTGCTGGCGATGATCGAAAACCCTTTAAAGTCTTTTACAGGTTCGTGGTGAAGAGAAATCCGGGTGATCCGGGCCAGGGGGGGGCATTTGCGGGGAAGATCCCGGGAAAAAGATTCAACATTGTTTGGGGGCCCTTCAACATGGATGACAACCCCTGAAGATGTATTGGCGACATCGCCGTTCAGACGGTAGCGGTTTGCAAGCTGATAGACAAAAGGGCGAAAGCCGACACCTTGTACGATACCGTTGACTTCCATTCTTCTGGCCACCCAACCGTTCGCCAAGGGTCATTTGTCTCCTTTTTTGGGTGTGTCGAATATCAGCGAAGCTGCTTCCCGGATGAGATTCAGGGACTCCATGGCATCTTCTTCGTTTATTTTGTTGATGGCAAAACCGGCATGTACGATCACGTAATCTCCGACGTTGGGGTTTTCCACCAGAAGCAGGCTGGCTTTCCTTCGGACGCCGTCCACATCGATGGTGGCGACATTATTTTCGATTTTTACGATCTTCGATGGAATTGCCAGGCACATTTTTGCTGCCCCCGGGGTTTGTGGGATTAGATTTCTTTGATTGAACCTTTATACCAATTTTATCCAGTTCTGCAACAACCATTTCAACCAGACGGTTTAAATTCAGCGCAACCTCAGCCGACAAGTCCAGGCCGGTGGATAATCGCTTGGGCTCGATGCCCAACAGTATGACATTTCGGGGGAGACTGCCGGTGATGGCTGCGATTCTGAGAACATCCGGTAATCCGATTTGATGGGGAGAGGTTTTTTCTTGTAAAAAAGCAGGGGGATCTCCAATTCTTGTGACGGTTCCGGGTTCGTTCCCTGATTTGACGGCATCGATGATCAAAATATGGCTGCGTCCTTCAAAGTAGGGCAGAAGTTCGAGGCCCATGGTGCCGCCGTCGACGATTTCAACGGCATCGGAACAATCATAACGGTTCTGCAGTTCCTCCACGGCTTTAACTCCGGCACTCTCATCGGAAAGCAGGATGTTACCTAAACCGAGTACCAATACATTTAAAAAAGATTGCCCGGAGTCTTTTGAATCTTCATTTTTTGCAGACTCCGGGCAATTGCTGTTCGATGCTGTTTGATTCGGACTCAAAATGCCCTGACTTTGACGATCTTTTTGTTGTTGGAATCCACCATATGAATGGCACATGCCAGGCACGGGTCAAACGAATGGACGGTTCTTAGTACCTCCAAGGGTTTTTCAGGATCGGCGACGGGATTGCCGATCAGGGCCGCTTCATAGGGTCCTTTAGCATCTTCGCTGTTGCGAGGAGCCGCATTCCAGGTTGAGGGGACGACGCACTGGTAATTTTTTATTTTTCCGTCTTTGATAACCACCCAGTGAGAAAGCATGCCTCGGGGGGCTTCATGGAAACCGAAACCCATCTGTTCGCCTTTGGGAAAGACCGGTTCGTTGTATGTAGCATAGTCACCTTTGCCGATATTATCAATTAAAGCCTGCCACTGGGATACAAGGGCATCGTGCAAAACAGCGCATCGGATGGCCCGGCCTGCAATTCTGCCGATGGTTGAATGCAGGGAATTGACGGACACCCGTGTGCTCGATCCAAGCATGGACAACACGGCATTCACCGTATCCAGTGTGCCGGTGGCGTATTTCACCGTTGGTTTATGACCGGCGGCAAACATGCACAGTACATTGGCAAGGGGGCCGACCTGGGCCGGCTTGCCCTTGAAAGTCGGCGCCTTTACCCAGGAGTATTTTCCATTCTCGTCATATTCGGTATGGTTGGGAACCGTCTCTTCTTCCCAGGGATGACGATCCCAGTCGCCTTGATACCAGGAATGTTTAATGCTTTCCTTTACATTTTCTTTAAAATAATCATCCTTAAAAGAAGTTATGGCTTTAAAGGAGGAAACATCTCCATTTGCAATATAACCGCCCGGCAGTTCAAATTTAGTTCCGGCGGTATCCAGGGGCATGTCCGGAACGCATAGATAGTTGGTTACCCCGGCTCCGTAAGTTGTCCAGTCGGCGTAAATGGCACCGACGGCGGCAACATCCACCATGTATACATTTTTGATGAAATCACCGATTTCATCGATGAGTGTTTTCACATAATACAACCGTTCCATGTTCAAGGCGGATTGATTGTCAGGGTTAATGGGATTGGCAACACCGCCCACCGCAAGGTTTTGAATGTGAGGGGTTTTACTGCCGAGAATGGCGACCACTTTGTTGATTCTCTGCTGATAATCCAACGCTTGGAGATAGTGGGAAAAGGCCAGCAGATTTACTTTTGGCGGCAGCTTCATGGCTTTATGGCCCCAGTAGCCGCTGGCATAAACTCCAAGCTGACCTGAATTGACAAAGGTCTTAAGCCTGTCCTGGGCGGCCTTCATTTCATGCCGGCTGTTTTTGGGCCAGGCGGACAGCTGCTGGGCCAGATCGGCAGTGTCTTTGGGATCGGCTTTTAAGGCTGAAACGATATCCACCCAGTCCAGGGCGCAAAGATGATAAAAATGAACAATGTGATCGAATATTCCGTGGGCTCCCAAAATCAGGTTGCGGATATATTGAGCATTTAAGGGAGCCTCCAAATTTAAAGCGTTCTCGATCGCCCGGACCGAGGTAATGGCATGAACGGTGGTTCAGACGCCGCAAATCCGCTGTGTGAAAATCCAGGCCTCTCTGGGGTCTCGGCCCTGGAGGATGACTTCAATGCCGCGCCACATCTGTCCGGATGACCAGGCATTGACCACCTTGCCGTTGTCGACTTCACATTCAATTTTAAGATGACCTTCGATTCTGGTAACCGGATCGATTACAATTCGTTTAGACATATAATGCCTCCTTAATTCACGAAAGCGTCGTGCTTAGCCCCTGCGATATACAGGCAGTCTTTTAATAAACCACAGAAACGCCATAATTTCTATGGCCACGATTCCCATAGATATAAAAATTTCTCCGAAGGCCGGAAAGTACCGCCAGCCGTCCCCCGGGTTAAATCCGATGATGTAGCAGTTCAAACGATACACGGTGGCTGCGAGAACGACGGATACGGCAGAGAGAAATAGAAGGGGAGCTTTCCGTCGATTGGCCGGGACAAAAAGAACGCCCATGGGAACCAGCAGCAATAGATTTTCCAGCAAAAACATATTTCCGAGCAGATCGCCCTTGAAGGCCAGATTTAGATGGCCCCGGACGGCAACATCGGCAAAGCGGACCACCAGATAGACGGCGATCAGCCAGGCCATGACCGCCGAAAGCTTTCCCAACAAATGGGTTTCATCGGGCAGGGTGTATCTTTGGGCTGAAACACAGGATTCAAAAACGACAATGCCCCATCCCAAAAAAATGCATGAAATTAAAAACAAGAGGGGCAACAGGCCGGTCCACCACAGAGGACTCAGCTTGCTGCCGGCCACCAGCATCACGGTTCCCAGAGAGGATTGATGCAGGGTCGGCAGCAGGATCCCCAATGCAATGAAAATGAACATGATTTTTTTCAATCGGGACTTGGCCGTGTCGGCACCGAGTTTTGTCAAAAATGTAGGCGTAAATTCAACCCACAGCACAACGACGTAAGCGCCCACGCACAATGCCACTTCCAGCAAGACCGAGTTGGGGTTCATGTACCAGGGCAGAAAGATGTTATACAATTGCCAGTAACGACCGACATCGATAACCACCGCCACGCCTGCCAATGAATAGCCGAAGAGGCTGGTCATCAGGGCCGGTCGCAGCAACGGATGATATTCTCCCTTGTTGAATACATAGATCAGCAGCGCCAAAGCATAGCCGCCACATCCAAAAGCGGTTCCGATGACCACGTCGAATGCGATCCAGATTCCCCAGGGATAACCGTCACTCATGTGGGTGACCGCACCCAGACCGTATATAAAACGTTTGCCGATGAACAGAAGCGATATCAGGAACAGCAGCAGACAAAACAAGAACGTCGGTGTGAGGATCTTTCCTCCCAATGGTTGTTCTTCTTTCATAAATCTCTCCCCAAGGCTCATACTTCATTTTGTTTGACTCCCGGAACTCTCCGGGGATGTTAGTCTCCCTTGTCGCCCCGTTTCCTGACCAAAAAAATTAATCCGCCCAGGGCAACAATGGGAAGTATCATCCCCTGGTAGAGGGTGTGCTGAATGTTTTCGGACAGCGCCACATAGGATTCGGACGGCAGATCGGGAAGTCCCAGCTTGCCGAAGGGCACACCGGACAGCATCAGCACCTGGGTGCCCCCCACTTCGTTTTCCCCATATAAGGCCGGGATATAGTGTGCCGCCGGTTTATATTGGGTCCGGCCGGATTCTAAAGAGGATAGGGGAAAATCGTAGTATTTTCCCGGGACCATATTTTGCCGGCGTTTGGCCTCCTCAAGGAGCTCTCTCGATGATCCGAACAAAGAAGCGCCGGTGGGGCAGGCGCTGCAACACCCGGGCAATTCGCCTTTTTCCACCAGGTGATTGCACAACTGGCACTTGACGATTTTCGGAAAGGGATCGTCCCACTCGAACTTGGGAATATTGAACGGGCAGGCCACCTGGCAGTAGCGGCAGCCGATGCAGGCATCCTTGTTATAGGATACGATGCCGGTCTTTTTGTCCTTGGTCATGGCGGTTGCCGGACAGGCGGAAACACAGGCAGGGTCGACGCAATGCATGCAGTGCCGTTTGATAAAAGAATATCCGTCGGTTTCCCGGTCCTTGTCCCGGCCGGTGCCGTTTTCATATTTTTTGATAATATTGAGGGTGTTGGCAGACAGATCAACGGGGTTGTCCCACAGGTTTTGGGCCCCTATCATTTCAGGCGACAAATCATTGGCTTTTCGGCATCCCACCATACAGGTCTTGCATCCGATGCAAAGGGTTGCATCGTAAAGAATTCCGACGGCATCCGGAAGGCGGATCTTTTCACGGGCCAGGGCCAGGGTCGGCCGGGCCAGCGCCAGGGCGGCGCCACCGGCAACCCCCTTGAGGAAATCTCTTCGTTTGATCTCCATGACCTATTCTCCTTCGTCAGATTTGCCAAGGTTTTTGGTGATGACGGCACCTGCACCGATGGCCACACCGGCGATACCCCCCAGAAGGGCCGCAGCGCCTGCGGACACGCCTTTGCCTTTTTCCGTTTCAATGGGTGCGTGGGCGGCATCCGGCGTAACCTGTAAAATTTCGGCCTGGGTGTGCAGGGGGATTTTAAATCCCACCGCTTGTTCAGTACACCCGAAACAGGGATGACCGGTACCCACCGGCCAGGCACCGGCGCCGACTTCATTAAAAAGGATGGCCGGACAATTGGCATGGGTTATCGGCCCCTTGCAGCCTAATTTATACAGGCAGTACCCCAGGCGATGGCCTTCGTCTCCGAACATGTCGGCAAAACGACCGGCGTCGAAGTGGGGTCTTCTTTCGCAGTTTTCGTGGATCAGTCTGCCGTAGGCAAATTTAGGCCTGGCTTTTTCATCTAGGGCCGGGAGTTTGCCGAATGTGAGAAAATAGAGGACCGTGGACAGAAAATTGTAGGGATTGGGCGGGCATCCCGGTATGGACACCACGGTGGTTCCCTTCAATACTTCGGGAATACCGGTGGCCCCTGTAGGGTTGGGAGGGGATGATTGAACGCCTCCCCAGGATGCACACGAGCCGATGGCAATCACTGCGGCGGCTTTGGCGGCGGTCTCTTTGACGATATCCACAAAGGGACGCCCTCCAATCATGCAGTATTTTCCACCGTCTTTCAGCGGTGCCGAACCTTCGACGACCAGAATGAATTTTCCGGCATTCTCTTTTACGGACTGATGCAGGGCTGCTTCGGCCTGGTGGCCGGCACCGGCGTTTAGCGTCTCGTGATAATCCAATGAAATGAGATCTAAAATAAGATGTTCCAAAGTGGGGTGGGACGTTCTCAGAAGAGATTCGGTACAGCCGGTGCACTCCTGCCCGTGGAGCCAGATGACCGGTGGGCGGCGTTTGGGATCGGTGATCGCTTCAGCGATTTGCGTGCCTGCGCCCAAAGGGAGGCCCATGCTCACCGCCATTATCCCACAGAATTTCATGAAATCCCGCCGTGATACCCCTTTAAGCCTTTCCTCGATAGGGTCTGTAAAATGCTGTTTTTTCATTTTTTCCCTCTTAATTGGAAGGTGGTAAAAGGTTGTGATTCAAATTCTGCATTTCATTGATGGAAAGATGTGTTTCGTCAAAGAACATGGAATCTATTTCGACCAACCTGCAGGGAAGCTTCTTTTTCTGTCTTTCGAAGTGATCTCGCTCAAGAAGAGATGTCGCTCAAGAAGAGATGTCGCTCAAGAAGAGATGTCGCTCAAGAAGAGATGTCGCTCAAGAAGAGATGTCGCTCAAGAAGAGATGTCGCTCAACAGTAATAATGCCGATTTGACAGGTGTTCAAAATACTACAAAGTGGTATGTTTATTCAATCAAATCAGTATATTGGATAATATCGGAAGTGTCAAGAGATAATTGATGATTTCAAAAAAGATCCGTTCATCTCGGTTGTGAATTTGGATTATAATATTTTGGACCTTGTAAAATTGAATGCGGAACGGGCGATGTTTTTTCGCATTTTGTCAGGAATCCGGGTTTACCAGCCACTTAAAATTGTGTGGGTTTTTTGCGAAATCCTCGCAGAATACCCCGCCATTTATGGCGGGGAGTTTCACTCTAATCCTCATCGTCGATATCGACAGGATCATCATTTGAAATTTTTAGCGGGGAGGTAATCTTTTTTATATCGTCATTTTCATCGTCAAAACTCTCTTCAGGGATATCTTCATCATCCAGCAGTCCGTCGATTTCAGCGGCCTCGTTTTCAAGGTCATCCAGGACCGGGGGTTTTCTCCCATTTTTTGTCAAAAGATCCGTGTCATCAAAAAAAAGCTCAATAGGCTGATCAACATCGGATTCGTAAATCTTTGTAACTGCTGCAGCTGTTTTTTCTGCATATATGCCGATGGGGAACAGGTTTTGAGTCCTCAATGTCGCGATCAGCGCATTTTTGCCTTTTTCAATTGCCGATTTTACGACCTTATCGTCAAATGTCTCTTCGCATACCAGTGAAAATATTTCTTTATCCAGCTCGGCATATTCTCTGATGACCAGTCTGGTTTTATCCTCGTTTTTTAAAATTAAATATTTTTGTTTCATTGTGTAGATCTCCCTTATATACAGTGGGGTTTCTGTCTTTTTTCTTTGTTAAAAAGATGGATTTCCTTTTAATTTTCCGGAAATCATAAAAAACAGATCGTGTCAACCAACAAAAATAAAAATATTGACCTCTTTTGTCCAAAATGATAATTAATTTTGATCGATCGTTAAGGACATGATAAAATTGGAGGGATGGCTGAGTGGTCGAAAGCGGCGGTCTTGAAAACCGTTGAGTGTAACAGCTCCGTGGGTTCGAATCCTACTCCCTCCGCCAGATCTGTTGTCCATATATGCAAGAAGTTTTTCAAAATTGTTGTATGACAATTGTCTCGCATAATATTTAAGGGAAACCCGGAGAGATGGCCGAGTCGGCTGAAGGCGCTCGCCTGCTAAGCGAGTGAGGGGGGAAACTTCCTCCGAGGGTTCGAATCCCTCTCTCTCCGCCATTTCAAATACTTAGCCCGGCTTGAAGGCCGGGCTTTTTGTTTTTGGGTCTCGTGTTAGTGTAATAATTTATTCGATTGACCTATCCTATAATAGAAAAACCACTTTTCACATTCAAGACAGATTCGCACTTATCCGGTTTGCCGAAAATTGTTAGAACGTTATCATTATCCATTCCTATTTTCCATGGGTTGTAAGGGAAAGCTGAGATGGATGTTTTTTATCGACTATTAACAAATGGGAAGACATCGGTAAGGCCAAGAATGTCTGTTATCAATAAGACGATGAATATTAAAAGTGCTGCCCCAACTATGGTGCCTAATGCATCTCCGCCGGCCGGCAACTGATCGAGCCGGGCCGTGATTTCCTCAATTTCCAGGTCGGTAAGGCTGTCTACCCGTGCCTTGGCTTCTTCAGGGTGTACCCCCCAGGCTGCCAAATGCTTTTGCACTTCAGAACGATCGAAGAATATTTTTACACGCTTTCGTGCGAGATCATGTTGGTTTTGTTTGAGGATTTCAGCGGTAGTTATCATTGCTGCATGGGTTGGTGCTGAAATAATGCTGAAAGTGCCAAGGGCTATAATGACCAATATTGCGATCGATTTTCTCTGTTGTCTTAATGAATGCATAATCTTTTTTTCCTCCGAGCCATGTATGTTTTGGACGAGTTTGTCTTGGTTATGATATGCAAAAATCGTACAAGATTTAAAATGCCCTCTCAAAAAACGGGGAAATGAATAGATTTCAGTTCGTTAGCTTAAATGCACGGATTAAAGATCAAAATTGTTTGACAACCTTTGCCAAAAAAGTGTCCGTTTTTGTCAGGTTTTGCACTATTTTCCCTGTAATATGGGTGGAAGCCATTTCAACCTCCCATTCGTTGGTTGGAGCCTTTTGTAATGCGCTAAGCTCGCGCAGTTTATCCCCGCTTGCGTCGGGGGCTAAATCACGCCAGAGGATTTGCAGAACTCGGGCTATACCCTCAAACAGCACCAAATTTTATACCGCTTAAAGCGGGATTAGCGCTCCGCTTTGCTCAGCGCTTTTCTGAAAAAGACCCCAAAATTACTCAACGGGAGGTTTTGAAACGGCGTCTATAAAAAAAGCTGAAAAGTATCAGAGGGTAGGCCGGCAGGTTTGTAGTAGTTTGCCTGCAGCATCTTATGAAAATTTAACGACTTGGTTACGCCCTCTCTGCTTTGCGGAGTACATGGCTGCATCTGCCTTTTTAATTAGAGTTTCTATGTCTTTTCCGTCGTCGGGGTAAGTTGATATGCCTAAGCTAATGGAAAGTCTTGGTAAAGTATCCAGTCTTATTTGAGAGAATCCTTTTCTCAGCCGTTCTGCCAAAACATAAGCGACTTTTTTGTTGGTTTCAGGAAAAAATATCACAAACTCTTCCCCGCCATATCTTGCAACAACATCCGTCTGCCTTAGGTTTTTTTGGAAAAAGCTACCTGCTGCCTTTAGGGCCTGATCTCCTGCTGCGTGGCCGTATGTATCGTTGACGTTTTTAAACTTGTCGATATCAATCATGGCGATTGAGAATGTTTTGTTGTAACGTTCAGACCTTAATAACTCATCCTGAAGCCTCGACATAAAATAACGTCGAATATACAGCCCCGTCAGGAAATCAGTAATAGCCATCTCCTGGAGTTGTGCCTTGTTGATTGCCACTGCTGCCTGATCGGTAACGGCCTTCAGCATTTCAATGTCAACTTCGGTAAACTGTGTGTCATCCTGTTTGTTCGTCACATTGATGACGCCGATGACTTCGTTGTAAACGAGCATGGGAATGCAAGCGATAGAACGGACAAACGATGAATCCGCCTCGATGAATTCGTCTTCACCCTTAATATTATTTAATATGACCGGTTTTGCTTCTTGAAAAGCCTGCCCGGCCACGCCTTCTCCTGGTTTAAAGCTTTTACACTCGACTTGTTTGTTGTTTATCTTTTCCTGGTAGTCATTATCTTCCAATCCCTCTATAAAAGTGATGCTCAAACGATTCGTATCAGGATCATAAAGCATAATGGAACCCTTCTCTGCATTAGTTATACCGATAGCTTTTTCTAATATATACTTGAGAAGGTTTTTTAGATCACTGATATAGGTCATAGCTCTACCGATGTTGTAAAGGAGAGATAGATTCTTGAGGATTTTATCCAGCTCTTGCCTTTCCTTTTGTCTTTTTAAATTGAGATTGCAGGCAGTTAAACAAACCGTTGCTTGGTTGGCGATATGTTTAATATAATCATATTCAATCTCATCAATGGGTTGGCCGTTATTCTTCTCTCCAATGGTCAAAAGGCCGATCACCTCTTCTTTCATTATAAAAGGGACCCACCATTCGGAATACAATTTTTTCAAAATGTTGTTTATAGAAAATTCCTTAAAAATTGGGTTGCCGGAAGTGTCATTTACGGGGAATGGTTCTTTTTGAAGAATTTTTTGCCAAAGCGGCCCATTGTTCTTATCGAATGTAAAAACCAAATCATTGAGTCCATGGCTGAAAACCAATTCGAAATTTTCGGTTTCATGGTGATAGACAAAAATGCCTATGGGGGAGACTTCGAGCTGTTCTCTTATGAGCCTTGATATGGTAGAATATAGCTCCACAGGGTCAAGAACATCGCACAGCATTTGATTGGCATTTAGAAGGTTTTCCATCTCAGAAACACGCTGTCTTAGACTCTCGATACTATCGGTTTTTTTTACGGATTCATTCATAGGCATCCTTTGTTTTTTCTCTATAAAGGTTATTCAATCTCATTCAGAAATCGACTCTTTGGGTTGAATTCCCCTTTTCTAAGTTGAGTGAAACTAATATGCAAATAGCTTGGAGATCTTGTAATGGCTACATATATCAGCCTGCGCTTCTATTCAATACTTAAAACAGAAGTCATTGATATGTCATTCGGAAATAGGATTTCTTCACATCCAAATTTCTACATTTTCCCGATATGATGGAAAATTATCCATATTAATTTGCCATGTACCTTTGGCGATTCATATTCATTCCCCCCCCAATTATTTGTGTTCCTATTGGTGTACTTTTACGGATAATTCAGCTATAAAACGAAAATCTTGATTAAAGTTTTGAACCTAATCGTTCCTAGTAACTTCATCAAAGGTTATGACACCCAAACAAATCGAACAGTTTCGAAAGCAGCTTCTTGAGTGGTACCGTCGCCATCACCGCCGGCTTCCATGGCGAGAAACCGATGATCCTTACCGGATATGGATTTCGGAAGTGATGCTTCAGCAAACTCAGATACAAACGGTTCTGCCGTATTACCCAAAATTTTTGCTTCGCTTTCCGAATGTCAAACGGCTGGCGGATGCGGACTTGCAAAAGGTCCTCAAGGTCTGGGAAGGTCTGGGGTATTATGCCCGGGCCCGAAATATGCACCGAGCGGCAAAGGTCCTTGTCGAACAATACTCCGGGAAACTCCCTGAAAACTGGGCGTTGGTTCGGGCGTTGCCCGGCGTCGGTGATTACATCGCCGCCGCGCTTCTGAGCATTGCCTTCAATCAGCCTTACGCTGTTGTGGATGGAAACGTCAAGCGGGTTCTGGCCCGTCTGTATGAAATTGCGGACCCCATAAACAAATCGTCATCCTATAAAATCTTTAAGGAAGCTGCCGGACGTCTGCTGGATCATCGTCACCCCGGCATTTTCAATCAGGCCATGATGGAGTTGGGCGCTACAATTTGTAAGCCCGGAAAACCGGAATGCAATGGTTGTCCAGTCTGTTCCCTGTGTCATGCCAATCAAGACGGTAACGTCGATAAATTCCCAAAGCGCATTAAAACCCCAAAAACGCCCCTTCACCATATCGCCGTCGGCGTGGTTTACAAAAACAACCACATGCTGATCACGCGCCGAAAATTCGAAGGGTTGCTGGGCGGATTATGGGAATTTCCCGGCGGCAAGGTCAGAAAAAATGAAAGCCCCGAAAGTGCCTGTGTCAGAGAGCTCAAAGAAGAAGTGAACCTGGGCGTGTCGGTTTCCGGGCACATTGCACAGGTCAAGCATGCCTACACCCACTTTAAAATCCTAATGGATGTGTTTTCCTGCAGATATGTTTCCGGTGACGTAAAACTCAACGGCCCGGTCGATTTCCGATGGATTACACGCCGGGAGATCGAACTTTATCCGTTTCCCAAAGCCAATCATAAATTCATTCACTTGCTCGATTGATCGTGTTCCTTACCAAAGAACCTGAAGCTTGGCCCAAAAATCTGAGAATCCATCTGTTTTTCCGTTGATCTATACTTAAAGCCACATATAATTTTATTGCGCCTAACAATTTGTTTTTCAAAGTAATTCAACATGAAATAACAGCAGGGCCATGATGAAATAAAACGTTTAAAGCAAACGTTTACAAGCGACGGGCTGTTTGAAGGGCTTTAGCACGCGTTAGAGCGAGTCGAATGAAATTATGATTTAAAACATCCATGGGATATGTTTTTGACGAATTGTTCTTTATAGCTCTGGCACGGCTCGGGCTTACGGATGCTTGAGCACAAGTTCCAGTGGGTTGGAAAGAGATATGCGCCGTCGTTGAGCCTTCTCTCTGTATTGGGATTCAAATGCGTTTGCCCTGATTTTGTAAATCTCCCAGGTTGACGGTCTGGTTTGTTTTTGATATCTGTATTGTAATCTTGACGGGTTACATAGTCGGTTTCCATCTTATCCGGTTGGGTTGAAAGCATTGCCCAATTCAATCTTTTTGCGTTTATTAATTTCAAAAGGCGAATTCTAATCCAGGGCTTTTTACGAAAGGGTTTGGCTTTTTCCGCCCTTATGAAAATAGATTCTTTGGGGATCAATAATTGTGAAGCTGACTATCTATAAAAAGATGATGCTCGGTTTCGGTGTCATTATCATCATAATGATCGTCGCCAGCACGTATATCCTGTTCAAGTTGAATGCTGTTTCCAATGCAGCTAAAATGACCCTTACCGCGAATGTCCAGGTCGTGGACCTTGCCAAGCAACTGCAAGCCGTCCTGCATGATCTAAATGTCGATGCCCAGAAATATATTATCTCCCGTGATGAGACCTATTTTGCTTTGTTCGTTGCAACGAGCCGGCAATTTGATCAACACTTGAATTCGTTGCTCGATGTGTCATCGGATCAGACGGAAGGTTCCATTATCAGAAACATGTTTCAGGCCCATGAATCGTTTGTGGCCAGCATGGAAAGCGAGAGGGGGAGCCCGGAGGCGGGCTACAATCCGGTCCGTGACAACCGAAGGTCGGAAAGCCTGAAAATCCTGTACAAATCCCTTGATCGTCTTATCGACATCAATCAGGTCTCCATTGAGGAGGCCATGTCTAGAATGAAAACAATTACAAGCCGTTCCGCCAAAGTCGCGCTGTTGTTAATCGTCTTGACGCTGCTGACGGCTGTCTTGGCGGCCTTCCTTATTACCCGAACCATCACGAAGCCCATCGACGAGTTGATACGAGGAACTGCGCAGATTGCACAAGGAAAATACGAACCGGTCAAGGTCACTTCTAATGATGAAATCGCCCTGCTCGTCGATGCAGTCAATGACATGAGCCTCAAGATCAAAAATATAAACGAACTTAGAACCCATATGATGCAGCAGATTTCCCACGAACTCCAATCCCCTCTCCAGGTGATACTTTCCGCACACGACATTTTGAAAGATCGATGTTCCGCCATGATGGAGCCTGAACAGTTGCAGATGCTCGACGCCATTCGCAGGGGAATTAACAAGTTGACAGTCTTCAGCAAGCAGTATCTTGATCTTGCCAAGATCGACTCCGGTATGATGAAATACCACATGGAATGGACGGATCTATCCCGGATTGTTGAACCCCTGGTTGAAGATGCAAGGCTTATCGCTGCGAGCAAGAACATCGCTGTAGAGTTGGCCACCCGTGCTGCGCCCAAGGTCATGGTGGATGCCAAGAAAATCTCTATTGTTGTGAGCAACCTTCTCAGCAACGCAATAAAATACACGCGAAACGATGGGAACGTCAGGGTGAAGGTCGGCCCCTGCACCATCGGTGCCCAGGTTAAGATTCAGGATTCGGGAATCGGTATCGCACCGGAGGAACTCCCCAAAGTGTTTACGAGGTTTTATCAAGCCGGCAATATCAATAGAATAAAGAGTGGGGGCATCGGAGTCGGTTTGGCCCTTGTCAAGGCATTTACAGAAGGCCACGGCGGCAAGGTTTATGCCGAAAGTGCCGTTGACTCGGGATCGACCTTCACGGTTGAGCTGCCGGCCGCACCAGAGGAATTCCAAGGCCCGGCAATCCAAGTGCCGATATAGGTGTAAGGACAGATTTATGAAATGGCATCATGTCATCGTCGTAATCTCATGCTTTCTTGTGGCCGGTTGTTTTTCCCAATCCCGCAATTCCAGATCTGAATTGCAAGCCCGGAACCACATGGATCGTGCGGCTGCCCTGGAAGACGCCTCTGAATATCACCGAGCGGCACAAGAATATTCGGTTGTGGCAGAGCGTTATCCCGCCGCCCCCTATTATAAAACCGCAGTATGGAAGGCGGCATCGCTAAGTATTCATCCGGCCAACTCGGAAATCGATTACACCGCAGCACTGCATTGGCTGCAAGTCTATCTTGGGTTGCCGCTGTCTTCTGAAGAGAAAGATAGGGCGGATTTATACGTGGGCATGCTGAAGCACATTAATGATTTGGAATCGATACTTTCCGCTTTTGCAGTAGAAAAGGTGGAACTCCAGGCGGTGACCCAGAAACAGTCCGGCGATATCGTGGCGACCACCCAACGATTGGGTCAACTGGAAGCTGATCTGGCACACGCCCACGCAGAGCTTAAGAAAATGAAAGATGTGGATGTGCGGATGCATCGGAGCCGGGTGAAGGGTAATGATATCAAACCTCTCGAACGGGTTCAAAAAACCTCTGAACTGAATAAGGATGAAGTGAAGACACCGGTCGCAAACGGACACAGGGCACCTTCGGGACCTCAAGATTTTTATCCCTATGTGATTCAAGTCAGTTCTTATGCGAACAAGGAAGAATCTATTCAGGCCGCAATGAGATCCAGAAACAAAGGGTATTCTGGATTCATTTCCCATGCCCATGTTCCTGGGAAAGGGAATTGGTATCGTGTATTTGTCGGCTTTTATCGAACCTTCGAAGCGGCACAACGGGCTGCTTTTGAAATGAAAAAGCAAGACTATCTTCATGCCTTTGTGATTAAGATGCCCTTTGCCGTTCAGATCGGGATTTTCTCAAGTGATAAAGAACTGAAAGAACTAGAAGCGGATCTTCGATCAAAAGGATACTTGGGCTACAGGCTCCCAGACAGAATATACCCTGACAAGATCAGGTTGTTGTCCGGTGCTTTCCCAAGCGAAGCGGCGGCTTCGGAAATCGCCAACGCATTGCAGAAAGAAGATTTCAAGCCAAAAGTGGTTCAGCGGTAGAATCGTGCTTAAAAGGCATGGATCAGTAGAACGCATTAAAAACCGGACAAGCTGCATTCATCTCAATACTTGCGAACGGTTGGTTTTGAAATGGCTTCTATTGGTTTTTGAGTTTTGCACCAAACTTTCACCCAACCCCATCATAGAAATTCATTTAATTAAAACCTTCCCAGGCGACATCAGGTCTTGGGTCGAGCCAACGGGTGCGAAACTCGGGTGATACCTTCTAAAGGTGATGCAGACGGCATTGTGGATTGCAAATAAAAAGCATTTGGTCAGTGCTAAAAGTAAACCGGTGCGTGTTCGGGCATACGCCCATGGGTATCTACCCTTAAAGCCAGACATGGACTTATAATTCACAACCATCTGTTTTAATGGTTTTTCAAGGCATATGTCGCCAAGCATAAAGCAAGATGTCATAAAGGTACATTAACCCCACGGTAATCGGCTGTTTCGTTTTGATGCAAGGACGTTATATTTTGACATTGACCTGCTAAAAACAAGCTGATATAAAGTGCCTGGGCGTCTTAGTTAAACGCCTATTACAAACGTTTAGATTAATCGATAAGGGGATATTTTGGCAACTATAGAACAACGACGAAAAACAGACAGGGAGCGTCGGGAACGCTGGCGTAAAAGGAAGCTTTCAGAGGGCAACAAACAGATTCAGATT
>JAQYVT010000064.1 GCA_030145345.1 Desulfobacterales bacterium | reverse complement strand
AGATTATCAGGATTTTTAACTTAAATTACAGAGTCATTTCTTAACGTCATGCCCGCGAAGGCGGGCATCCAGAACTCCTGCTATATCTGAAGACAAACTGGATTCCCGCTTCCGCGGGAATGACAATAGTGAAAAACATTCGATATAATATAAATTAAATTGAAAACAGTTACAGTACAATGCCGCTGAAGAATTAAGAAATAATACTATTATCTGTGTATACCTGTCCGCTCGTGCCTTTCAATGGCAGGCGGGTCTGTGAAAATCTGTGTCCTATAAAATTGGCGGCCATGTAAGATTCGAAAAACGAATTCAAGGAGACACTAATGGAAGATGGGTTTTTAACACTGTTTGAGGCTGCAAAAGCTCTGGTAACCTATATTGATAAAGAGTATGTTTTTGACAAAGCCTCCGCCGGGGGATGCAGTGGTATGGACTATTATCTATCGGACAAATTTTATGATTTAATTGTAAATGCCAGAAAGGTCATCAGCGACGTTGAAAACGGACCGGAAGACGCTGATACGGACGGGGAAGCAAGCTTAAGACTGCTTGAGACTGCAAAAGCTTTGGCAACCCACGTTGAAAAAGAGCGTGCTTTTGATAAAGTCAATGACATGGGATCGGTTGGTATCGAGACCTATCAATCGGACACTCTTATCGAAATTGTTCAAAATACCAATAAAGCCGTACAGGAAGTTGAAAACGGATTGAAAGTTTCCAAATGATTCTTCTTGTTTTTATTAACCTTCACTAAACCTTGAACCTTTGAACCTCTGAACGGCTGCGGTTGGGAATCTAAGGGAGCACACATGGCCATAGAGCAAATGACTTACGAAGAGTATATGGAAAAGATCGATGAGCTTGAGAAGCGATATTTGTCCGATGAGAAAGGTTTTCCTCCGGGCGCCAAAGAAAAAGGCTTGGAGATTTGTGCAAAATTCCGGCGCGAGGTGGCAGAGATAGGCCCAGAGAACTGTGAATATTGGATTGATACGATTTATGGGCTGCCGATGCATAAACCCATAAAACGAGAAGCGTAACCTAATTTTTCATGAAAAAAGAAAACATCCAATATGTTGACTGTGCACACTGTGGGACTCGGGTGCGTAAAGAAGACGCCGTTGACTACAAACACAACCTTGTTTACGGCGAGCACTACCACTGCCGGGAGTGTGATCCCAAAGGGGTTTGGGATTGCGTGAGTCATCACGTGGACATGGACGTCCACTGAGAGGCCTTTGAAAAACGTCCCCTTTTGCCCAATTTCTGCGCCTGCCCCGTGGAATGCGGAGCCTATTCCTCTGGGGTCAAACTCAGATTTTAACCCGCCACCGAACTTTGGCGGGTTAATCCTCGAAATTATAACTACCGCGAACCCCTGATAACGCACTCAATGGGGGAATCAGGCTCGTTAATTATTTCGGGTTACATGCGTTCGATTAACTCCGGCGGCGGATCAGTGCGGGGCTTGATTTTATCCTCCACCTCGTCGCTTAACGCACTGATGTCAACCTGAGACAAGGACTTGCCCGTATCAACAAATTCGATGTCCGCTGCTTGGCTCCGCACCGTCGTATGGCCTGAGAGGATGCTCCTTTCCCGGCAATGGATTTCCTGCTGGTGCCACCCCTCATCACCGATAACAATGCAATAGCAGAAACTGCCGTAAATGGTTTCCATGATTTTCGCTTCGGTAATCGGGCCATCGGTTATCAGGCAAACGCTCCCCTTTCCCAAATCCTTTTCAACAAACCGATCTTTTTGTAATAAAACCAGATCCTGGACGGCGACCTCTTTTTTGGCCAGCGGCTTTCGGGTGCGCGCGGCAACAAAATCCAATACCGTCCGGTGGTTTTCCGCATCGGTGTGTGAAAAATGCCTGTAATTCAAGGCGCCATGGGAGTGAATCCATCCATTGATCATCACGTCTTCGGGCAGCGATTCCTGAAATTCAGCGATTCTTTGGGACCCAAGGGTGGTATAATCTTGAAGGTTCAGATCGTTTTGCGGCAATCCGATGTCTACGATCATTTCCGGATGGTCATTGTTCGCAAGGGTGAATCCATACCATTCAAAACTCTTTTCGAAAATCATACCAACCATTTCATTGATTTTAAATGCCTTATCCTTAGCATACTTGGCCATCAATATGTGTTGGGGCAGATTCCCAAGTGTTATTTCTAGCGGCTTCGGTCGTTTTATCTGTGAAAGATCTTTGAATCTCATCCCAATCTCTCCCTCACAGTGTTCTGATCCACTACAAATTCACCGGTGTAGTTGCCGGGGAGCCGGTACATGTCTTCAAGCAGGACCCGGTGAATGATGCTGATCAGTCCCCGAGCCCCGGTTCCTTCCTGTTCGGCTCGCCGCGCAATTTCAGATAGCGCATCATCCGTGAATTCCAGGTCGATGCCCCATGCCTTGAGGTCGTAAGTGTACGCCAGTAGAGCGCTATCTTGGCTTTGGGTCATGATGTCTTTTAAGTCCTGGGTTGTCAATTGATCGTAAACCACTCTTACAGGGAAGCGGCCCACAAGCTGTCTTTCCATACCAAATGCCACCAAATCATCTGCCATCAGATAGTGTCGCCAATTGCCTTCTATACCCTGTCGGGCCATTCGTTTTTTAACGATGGTATCGAGATTTTCAAAAGCCCCCCCGGCAATGAACAGCACGTGTTTTGTTGACAGGGAGATTCTTTCCTTGCCGATGTGAACGGTGTTTTCCGAGCCGTCGACCATATGCAACAGCCCCTTTTGCACACCTCTGCCGGACACGTCCTTGTAAGCGATGGTTTCCGTGGCAATCTTGTCGATCTCATCAAAATATACAATGCCCATCTGTGCAACATTGGGATTGCCGCCGGCTGCTAAGAGTAGGTCAACCAGTATATCACTGGCATTCTGACCCACATAGCCGACTTCACTGAATTTGGTCATATCTTCATGCACGAAAGATACCCCCACCAGGTTAGAAGCGGTTTCACCGGTGTACGTCTTGCCGCATCCGGTGGGACCGACAATCATAATGTTGGCTTTGGGCGTTGTTGTATTCCGAAGTGCAACATCGATGTCCCCGCCGCTATCTGTCATCCCTTTTTTAAGCGCCTGGCTCAGCCTCCGGTAGTGAAAAGAAATGGCCGTACACATGATTTTCTTCCCTTGTTCCTGTCCGATGACAAACCGGTCCATATCTCCTTTTAGAACAGACGGTGTTTTGTCAAACTCGATAATTTCCCGCACAGCATCCATTTCCTGCCCCCCTCTCATCTGTGCGATTTTTTCTTCTATGCGCTGCGCTTTTTGCTTTGATATTCCGTCATCTGGTATCATCATTTATTTTTTCCTGTGGAATGCCCGTGAGATTCATTATTTTCTATTTTAGCGCGTTCATGCAGAAACAGGGTTTCAAAATGATAGCGCCCCAGCTTTTCAGGGGATAGTGAAGGATTAAGACAATATAAAGGTTTGCACAAAAGGATCTCTTCGGGTGAATGTGCAAACCTAAGGTATGAATTGTTAATTTTAGCGATTATCGACATCGTGAGAGCATATTCGTCTTTGGTTGCCAGAGAAAACAAGGCGCCTTCCATCGGTGCTTTTAGCCGGACCCGGGCAAGCTTCAGATTTTCACCGGAAGGATAATCGTCAATATTATCAAGAATATCCAAAAAGCTCTCTTTAATACCATACCGTTTTACAAGACTGCTGATTTGATTGAAAACATCCTGCCTGAGGGGCATTTTTTGCCTCTGTTTGGCCCGTTTATGCTTTATGTCCTTTAATAAACCCATGTAGCCGACGTCCATTCCCGAAGATATGATTTTGATCCAACCCTTTAAAAAATAACATTGATTATCTGTTATCAGCCAATTTCAAATACCAAAGTTTCAAATGCCCAATGAATACGAAATTTCAAAATCCAAAAAGAGACCCATGCAAAGGTAAAAATTGATATTTAAGCATTTGGCTTTGATTTGATATTGTGATTTTAATATTTGAACTTAGGCCTTATTCCAAATGTCTTCAGCGAAACCAATTTATTGGCCTCGCTAATGGCGGTGAAAATCTTGCGGCCTTTTACTCATATCCGGTAGTCTTCAAAGTCTATTGTGGGGATATGGACCCACGTCTTGTCCAGGGTGTGATAACCGTTGCGTTTTCGGCCGTCGTAGCCGTAACGCATTGCCGTGAGCCCCTCTTCTATCGTCCGAATGACATTTTGTGCTGTCAGCTCGTTTGGCGGCACGAAATTTCTCATGCAGATTTCTTGCCCTGCTTTGTGGCCGAGCAAAAACGGGTGTTTATATTTTTCGATGACAAAAGGTCTGAACGGCGTGTAAGTGGAAACAGCCACCCTGCAGTCCGGGAATAAATAGCTGCGCGCGTAATAATCCTTAAGAACGTAATCTCTTGTGCGTTTATATACAAAATATTCACCCTTATAGGAATTGTTTCTGGTAAAGCCGAAATCATCTATCTCTATGGAGCCCGTATCTGCAATATAGAGCATTATTGCGATGTGCTCCGGCTTTGCCCGACTGAACTGCTCTCGTATTTGCAGTGCCTCTGCGATACGATGATGCTCATTTGCCAAAACTTTTGCATGGACGGCGTTATGGAGCCAATCACGCAGCTCTGGTCCCGAATACAGTCCGTTTTCGGGTAGTTTGAAGATAGGTTGTTGATCTTCCAGGTCCTTAAAGATTTCCCTTAACGGTCCCAAGTCTTGGAAAGTTTTTGCCTCTTTAAAATATCTTGCGGGTATGCTGACTTTTTCAAGAATAAGGTCGAGTATTTTTTCATCGTTCAATTTGTTTCGCTGCAGCCCCCTATTTTTTTTGATAAAATAAGGCATTACCTGAAAAAGAATCGTTCGAAGCGGTCCATCAAAAAAAATGTCATCAACGTCGCGTGTAAGCTGATATTTCCTCAAGCAGTCGTTTCTCAGCTGTCTATAAGAATAGCTGTTGATTGCCGGGTAATTGTCTAAAAGAGATTGTATACTAAGCGCTTTTACGAAATGTCTGTCCTTGTGCTTAATGATGGTTTTTGGCTCCGGCTGTCTGGAATTTTCAAGAGGTTTCCCCGTCTGCAACAGGACTTGGGTCTCTTTTTCTATTTCCGGATCAAACAACAAAGGTAGGTATATGAAATCTGATTCCACCACAAGTTCCAAATCTGAATCCAATAATTGCCACATTATTATACTTTCCAATCTTAACCCGGACAAGACTCTAACCGAAAAGACCCTTTTAATTTTAACCACGAAAATCACGAAGGATAAAAAGATAATCCTTCGTGTGTTTCGTGGCAGAAAAAATTGTTGCCATAAAAAATAAAAAATCCGCAATTAAGGCACTTCCCGGTTATGCCCCCCCTTCTTGGGGTTTAATTGCGCGAATCGGCACATACAGATATTTTTCTCCTGCCTCCGTTTGTTCTGATACAGCATATTCCAAAGCTGTACCTTCGATCTCTTGCCCCCGCGATAGGAACTTTCCACCGTTTAGTTGCCGGGTGACATCTTCGACAATTAGCTGTTCCTCTATGCTCAGATTCTTTTTGTTCAGCGTTCTGTCGCAAAGTTTACGGAGAGATTTACCTTCGTAGCTGCCGGGTTCATATATGTCAATTAATCCCTCCGCAGCATGTCCCGGTATAATTTCAAGGACGAGCGGCAGCAACTTTTCGGCTTTATCTATCTCAAGCGTTTTTTTTACTTCAGCATCCGTCACGTGTCATTCCTCCTTTTAACTTAGATTTTCTCTTTATTATTCGAATCATAGAATATATTTTTGGGTTCTTGACCATCCAGGAGCATTCTATATGCATCGACCATAAATCCGGCGGCTATTTGGTTTGTCATAATCACGGAAGGATCCGGCTGATAGATGCAAGCCGCTCTTTCCCGCTGATAGGTTTCAGGACTTCGCGCTTCAACAATATCATACAACCCCAACAATTCCGCAGGGGCAACCCCATTTTTCATGGGATTATAAATCACGACTTGGCCGGCATCTACACTGGTTCCGCCGCTTATTAGGGCCTTGCCTTGAACCTTGCATTTTTCGCTCAACACGATTCTGGATTCGAAGTTGTCAACACAGTCGAAAACAACATCATAGGATGCAATGTCAGTGTCTTTATCAAAGTACGTTACCTGAGCTTTGTTGTCCATGTTGAAGATGCTGTTTAGCCTTTCAGTTAGGGTTTCGGCTTTGCTCCTGCCAATAGCCTCATAGAATAAAACCTGCCGATTTAAATTGGTCATCTCGATGATATCAGGATCCATAAATGTAATGTACCGAAATCCCGAATAGGCCAGTCCGAATCCCACAAAAATGCCCAGCGCTCCGGAGCCGACCACCAGTATATTGGAACGGTTTTGAACTGTTGTTGCTTTTGCCTTTTTGTAAGATATCAGTTGGTCGGAAACCGAAAGGCCCATCAAAAGATTTTTGGTCTCGTCCAGAGTAATGCCGGCAATGATCGTATCCAATACACCGTCATCAAAATGACCGTTTGGAAAATGAAACGGAGAGATTAGCTGCTCAAGCTCTTGCCATTCACGGCCTCTGACATAGGTAAATACTTTTAAACCCTGCTCGCCGTTCTGTTCGTAACAAAACCCTCTAATGATCGGAATTTTCTCCCGATATCCTTTCTCTATTAACAATTTGTTCGCCAGACCATAATGACTTAAATCCACAATGAGATTACAGGCTTTGAACACTTCGGCCATAACCGGATGGGTGTAGAATCCTTCCACGTGGGTCAGCGTAAATTGCGGGTTTAACTTTTTGGCTATTTCGACGAGTTTGGAATTTAATACGGGCGCGAGAACAACCATATTGTTGATACCCAGGGCGGATGCCGACATTAGATAAAGCGATGTCAAAAGGTCGGTATCACCCACGACACCGACTTTTGCATTTTCCAATGCCTGCTGATTCCAGCCCTCGATACGTAGCTGTCTGTCTAGTCTGCTCGGCCGCATTAGGTTATCTTTCCTGGCGGGTTAAAATTACCCGTGAGGCGGTGCGAAAAGGGCTATTTCCAGGGGGTGGTCGTCGGCAAGCCGGGGGCCCTTTTTTTCAATATTTTTCACCCTTTTGTTGAGATACGTCACTTTGGCCTGTAAATATTCACTATCAGGATCGCTCCGGAGTTCCGCCTCGGTATCGCGCAACTGGATCCGAAGATCGAGATATTCTTTCTCCAAACGTTTGATTTCCTCGCGCAAGGTCTGAAAGTCTTGCATCTCTTTTACATCATCATACAGCCACATGCCCATGGGCCACCTCTTTTTTGAACCTAAGTTGTGAATTTTATGCTTTTTAGGGCAATATATTTCTAAAACAGTGAATAGCGCAAATAACGATAGTGGTTTTCCCGCTATCCGTTTGCCCGTTAAATTCGCATGAAGTTTTTACGGGGAACAGGCTAACAAGCCAACTCTGATAAGGCAGATATAAATCATAACAGTTGGAAATCAAAGTGACAAGTTGCTAAAAAATATCGAATTTTATTTTATTCTAACGATCATAACAAATTTCGGTTCAAGCGGTCAAGCGTCCTCGTATTATTGACAAATCGTTTGGCACCAATATAATAAATCATCTTGGCAC
Source organism: Desulfobacterales bacterium (assembly GCA_030145345.1). Taxonomy (GTDB): domain Bacteria; phylum Desulfobacterota; class Desulfobacteria; order Desulfobacterales; family UBA11574; genus JAAXQD01. The sequence continues at coordinate 10,405 of JAQYVT010000064.1, read as the reverse complement.
AATCTCTGTGCGTGTGGTAAAAGGAGGAATTGTTTTGCCGAAAAACCCGAAACCGCTGACTCTGGCGAATCCCAAACGATTCAGAACCATTCAGGACCTGACTCAAATGCGCCCGGACTGTGGCGCATCGATTGATGACATTTTCGTAATAGACAACGAGTTTCTGCTGATTGTCGATATAGCTCATATAGGTGGCATACTGAATCCCTACAACAGCCCATCAGCATCTTATGTGAGAACGCATGGTGTCATTGTCGGCAGTTATAATCGTAATGTTGCCTGCCCTGTGTTTTGGAACGACCCTTTTTTACTACTGCCTCTGTCGCAACATTTAAAAGAAAATTCGTTGGGTTACAAAGATGTTGGGAAGGTTGTGGGGAGCGTTTCATGCCCTTCGGGATCATTTCTATTGCTGCCGGTCCGCGAGGATGTACGAGCGCCCTTGGGCAGTCCGATGGATAAGGCTTTAGCAAGAGAAGACGGCGTAAAGATCAAGCTTCCAAACGGAACTTACAGGGTTTTTTATGAACAATTTGAGGTGCCCGAGGGGGCTAAAAAAGAATTGTATCAAAACATCGTAGCCCAGAGACAGTAGAATAATTTTTTGCGCTGTAAAAAAATAAAATCGGGCGGGTAGGAATATTCGCCCCGCTTTGAAAGCGGGGTGAACCCTGGTCGCCTTCGGCGCCGCCAAAGGCGGGTAAACCTTTCGCAAAATTGATCCCGCAGCTGAGCTGCGGGAGTTTTATAAAATCGTATTACGATTTTATTTTTTCATCCAAAGATAGCTTAACTTCTGAAGGCTTAATGGTTCTTGTAAACGGTTATCATCGCTTTGTTCACAAAGCTTTCGAATGCATCTGCTAAGCGCCATTCTCCTTTCCGGATCCTCAAAGAAAGGGTCAAGCGAGAATCTTCCCACACAGGCTTCAGTAACCCAAACATGGATACATTTTGGGCAGTTGTATTCCAAAGGGCATGTTTTCTGACCTGCTATTCTGGCATCAAGCCCTTCCTTTATCACATCATTTTTATTAAGCGCCGACTGGCAGAACATACATTCCATAAGTAGTCCTTTATAAAAATTTAATTTTAATTGGGTGTTATAAAATTTCGATAAGTTCGATTTTAAAGGTGAGGGTTTTGCCTGCAAGGGGATCATTTTCATCTAAAACGATACTGTCTTCAGTGAAGTCTTTAATGGTAACCATTGTGTATTTTCCATCTTGGGTGCGAACTCTCAGCCGTTTCCCAATTTCCAGATTGATTTTTTGAGGAAAACCTGATTTTTCCATAACTCTTACGAGTTCTTTTTTATGGGGACCATAAGCCTCTTCCGGGGCAAGTGTGATGGTCTTTGTGTTTCCTTTTTGCATTCCGACAACCGAATTTTCGAAACCCGGCAGCATGTTTTTCTCTCCGATTATAAACTCAAAAGGCTCCTCGTCCGTGGTAGAACCGAATACCGTTCCGTCTTCCAAATAACCTGTAAAGTGGACCTTTACTTTATCACCAATTTTTGCCTGAGTCATATTCCCCCACATTCATTTGATTTTTAGAAAACAAATTTCATCTTGTTATGCGCATAAATTCTATCTACCGCGCAACCATTACCTTCCGAAGGAATTTTGTCAAGATACTTTTAACCGAATCGAGTCAAAACTCTACTGGGTGTTATTCGTTATTGGTTGGGCTATATGGGAATGTTAAAAACGATTTCGTCTTGCAACCACGCTTCGACGGGCATGGAATGCTTAAAATAGTCTCTGATAGCTTCTGCTAAAGTCAAAGCATCCGCTTGACACCCCATTTCCCTACAACGGTCGACTAAACCTGAGTGGACAGTTTGAAATATCTCACGTATGTGCTGGTAACAACGGAGCCTGGCCCGGTGATTTCTGGACTCAAAAATCATTTTGCAGTGTTCTGCGCTTGTTGAGGTGCAGGTTCGGCATACAACAGGCCTTACCTGATAAACAATACACATTCCATCCTCCAAAAAGATGCAGGGCAATTCATGCCGCATCATTGCTACTTCATAGGGGCTGATTCCGTCTATGCGCTCTAAAATGTTCTTGATTCTGGCGGCAATCTTTTTTTTCTTATGGTCCGTGAAGTTCTGCTCCACATGATATCCGATAAGCAGCGCTTCCGGAGGGGTCACCATGGGTAGATTATAACAGCAGTAATGACAACCCGGCTTGCAATCCAAGGGTTCTGGAAGAGACTCGAGTGACGTAAAATCCCGAATGGCTTGGTCTGTCCAATATAGGGCGTTCGAAGCCACTTCCAGCGCTTTGTTTTGAAATTTTTCCATCTTTTTTATTTTTATCAGAATCCAAAAAATAATTTCTTTGACACCATAACAGGATAAAGAGGATAAATAAAGTTATCTGGTACGTGTTCAGGAGGTTCACTTCCCCGTGTAACGATATTGGCGGAGTGGCTTCGTCATTTCAATGACTTAGCAGTGGGGGAGACCGCGGCTCCCGCATGCTTTTCGCGGGAGAACGCGGAGGGGGCAGGAATGCCACCGCTGCTAAGTCATTGAAATGACCAGACACGTAGACGCCGGAGTGAAACGGGGGAGCGTACCCCCTGTACACGTACGTTATCTGTCTGTTTCGAGCCCCATGCGTTATCCAGAAAAAATCACATGAAAGGAGCGCGCCATGACGTCATATAAACAGGGTATAGCTTTTCGGTATATACAAGACACCAAGTATCACCGGGATCGCCCGATGAGAGATGATCTGGGTTCTATCCCGGCAACCCATCATTTTAAAAACTATCCGGATGCAGCGCGGGTGCAATTGCCCCAACCCGACCTGAACCGGCCGGCCGATCTTTGGCAGTGTTTGGCCCGAAGGCGGTCAGAACGCAATTATACATCTGATCCCCTGGGTCTTGACGATTTTGTCAGGCTGCTTTGGGCGGCCCAAGGCGTGACCGCAAGGGCCGGGAGTCATCTGCTCCGCACTGCGCCTTCAGCCGGTGCCCTTTATCCCTTTGAAACCTATCTTTACGTTGACCGGGTTGAAGAAATTCCCCAGGGGCTTTACCATTTTAATGTTGCCGACTTTGTTTTGGAACGTTTGAAGGACGGAAATTATAACAGGGATATTACCGATGCCAGCCTGGGGCAGCCGGTGGTTCGACGTGCCGCGGTTGTCTTCATCTGGACCGCAATGATGCTCAGATGCATGGTCAAATACCGGGACCGGGCGGTGCGATATATCCCCATGGATCTGGGCCATGTCTGTCAGAACGTTCAGCTGGCTGCAACGGCCATGGGCTTAGGCTCTTGTCCCATCGGTGCCCTGTTCGATGATGACATCAACGAATTGTTGGGCGTTGATGGTGAAGAAGAGACGGTGTTGTATCTGATAACCGTCGGAAAACTTTGAAGCCAAGGCTTCAGTTCCTAAAAAATATAATACATTGGTTCGTCCGGTCTCTTTGAGATACTCAGATAGTGTCCATCCACAATTGTAAAATAGGCACATTGCGTTTCCAATTCATAAATGAGCAATTTTTGTCCGGATCAAGGCCGCCCCAGTTAAATATGCTTCGCATTTCACGGGGCAGGCACAAGGGTTTTCGGTGAGGCATACTTCCTGTATGCCGCAGCCGGAAACCCGCGGAGAACTCTGATCCGGGCAAAAAGGGCCATTTATGGATGGAAACCAGCCAATATTTCTATGATCGGCGGGATAACATTGGTGGCGATATCCGTTCGGGAACCGCCGCCCAAAACCACTTCCAGACGGCCGCCGGACACCTCTTCGGCAGTCTTTTTCATAAAGCGGGCAATCTCCTGAAAGCAGCGGCCGCTCAATCCCAGACTTCCGTAGTCTCCCTGGTGGGTATCAAAACCGAAGTACCAGAAAATCAGATCCGGTTTAAAATCTTTAACCCGGCGATGGAACTCGGTCTTAATGTTGTTGGCATATTGTTCGTCTATATTATTTACTTTTGGGTCCCTGCCCCAGAATCCCCAGGCGCTGCCGGGTGCTCGAATGTCCACTTTGGTGCCGTCTTCAGATTCAGACGCCATGCCGCAGCAGCAGACGTGGAGCACATCCGGGTCGTTTCTGAGGAGATCCCGAGTGCCGTCTCCATGGTGGGCGTCCGTATCCATAATTGCAAAACGCCGGACGTTGTGAATCTCTCGCAGATAGGTGATGGTGATCACCACATCGTTGAAACAGCAATACCCCCCGAAATAGTCTTTGCCTGAATGATGGCCGCCGGCGCCGATGAGGGCAAATGCATTGTCGATCTCCCCGGTACAGATCTTCTCTCCGGCCAGAACGACACCGCCCACAGAATGCCATGCGGTTGAACAGAGATGGTCTGATTCCACCTCCCGGATGAGTTCCGGAGTGTGCACTTTCAGGATCCATTCCTCCTCGATGGGCGGCGATTCATATAAAATAACGTTATCCCGCGTCAGCAGGTGGTCTATGGCTTCGGGGAAATCTTCCAGCCGGGCGCCCTGGGTAAGGTAACTCCTTCGGCTGAAGCTGGGATGGTAGAACACACCGGTTTTTTTCATAAAATATTCCTTTTAAAATGTGGCGGCGCGCCGGCAGGTTGCGCTTTTGGGAAAATGTCATTCCCGCGGAAACGAGATACAGATACAATGTCTTATCCGGTTTAATTTTAAAGAAAATTTGATGAATATCGAACCGCCACAGGGCCAGCGAACCCCTGATAGCGTGTTGGAGTCTACTGAAAATCCCGCTTTGCGGGGCAGCAAAGAACTTCAATTGTTTTGTTGTCGATTAAAAATCAGACAGGGCGGGTTTCCCCAGAACTTTGAGGTAAGAAGTATCATTCAGATACGAAATTGTCCATTGCCCGTCTTTATATTTGAAAAGGTTCGTACTTGCCGTATCCTGTTGTATTCGCCAGAAGTTGCTGTTGTCGATTCCGATCAGGCTGCAGCAGATCACCTTGTTCGGCACCCGATGGGCCACCAGAGCAATGTTTTCGTTTGGGTGTTTTTCAAGCAGATTTTCAATGGCACCCATGGTGCGCACGCGAACCGCTTCAAGGCTTTCACCGTTGGGGAAGGTCACCTTATGGGGCGCCTTCAACCAGAGGTCATAAAGGTCCGGATATTTTTTCTGAACCTCCACCCGGCCGACGCCCTCCCATTCCCCGTAGCTGATGTCGATAATAGCGTCAAGGGGGGTGACTTCAACATTTTGAAATTTTGCTATATTTTCAGCAGTTTCCATGGATCGGGAGAGGGGGCTGCTGTATATTGCGTGGAGGGCGTCGTCTTTTATCGCCTCCCCCGCCAGATGCACCTCTTTTTTCCCGGTTTCATCCAGAGGAATATCCATGCGTCCCCTAAAAACCTCTTCCAGATTCCAGGCAGTCTGCCCGTGACGAACAACGTATACTTTGGCGGCCATGTCTTAGAACCTCCATATATATCGGCGCTTGGAAACGTTATCTCGACAAATTTTTTTTGATGTTAAATATATTTCTAAATTGAGCGGTTAAAGAAGCCATTAGCGAATTTAGCAATGTATATTTGTTTATAATTATTACTTTTTTATAGCCCTGTCACTATTTGAAACGCTCAGTTTAGGATATTGTTTGTCCGGATAAAAGTGGGCTTGGATTAAGACGTGCGCTTTCGGTTCTGCATTTCATAAAATGATGAAAGGTCTTAATTTTAGACACGTTGAATCATTTTAGGCAGTTCAGGCGTTTTAACGGATTAAGATAACTTTTTGGATTTAATAAGCTTAAACGTATCGAGAGGCTATAATTTTTTCGAGATCTAAATCCCTTTAATCTGCTGGTGTAATTCTCTGGTTTTTTCCATACGTGCCCGGTCGCGATCTTTGGCCAGTCGACGGATGCTTTGATCGGCAGATGTCATTTCCGAATCACTGTAATTTTTCTTGCCGGTAAATCCGTCAATAAGAATACGATACGCATAAATCATCTCTGAAATCAAAGAGATCGGATATTCACGGCCTTGCACTTTAAGGGTCTGCAAACCCAGATCCACATACTGCCTCAGCTCTTCACCGGTGATGGCAAAGGCAACGTTCGGTCGGTGATGGATTCTATCATTGATGTCGGTAATTTCTTGGGAGCTTTTCCCCTTTCGGCGCATCACTTTTTCCCTCTGGGCCTCGGTAAGCAGGCAAAAACGGAAACAGCTTCCGCTTCTATCCGGCCAACCTTCATACTCAACGATTTCATTGCCGTCTTCATCGTGATACACTTTTTTTACATAAGAGTCGCTGGTAAATTCATGAAACAAACAATTTCCGACCCCACCAATGCACCGGTTGCCATGGATCAAAATTTCGGTGAGAACACCAACTTCGTTGGCCTCTTTTTTAAATTTGCTTAATTTTTGAACGGTATCGATTTCGGTACTGGTCACGATCTGTGTGGCACCGGCGTCTCGATAATATTCCATCTCTTCCCGGTTCTGGATATTACAGCCAACACTGGCGTGGATGACCAGTTCAGGATAGTTGCGGTGAATGAGCCGCATGAGATCCGGAGTTTTGACGATAACCCCTTCTATCCCATACTGTGCCCACTTGGAGACTTTGTTCAGCACGCGGATAAAATGCTTTTCCTGAATTTCCGCATTTATGGCCACCCGTATTTTTCCACTCCGGGAATCGGCAATGCGCACCGCTTCTTTGATTGCGCTGTCTTCCAGTTCCCAGGCGCATTTTCTTCGGCTGAAACCTCTTGCTCCCACATAGACAGCATCGGCACCGCTGTCTAATACGGCTTCCACCATTTCAAGACTGCCGCCCGGAGCCAGCAATTCGTTCATTTCAAGGACCCTCCTTAACGTTGAACCGGCTTTTTTCTCACTTCCGGCTCATAGTATTTTATTTTAGAGGATGCAAGCGATAAATTCAATAGTATTGTATCTGCAAATGATAGGACCATTCCAAGCAAATGAACTTATGCCTTTCAGCGTTCACTGTCAAGGAAATTTTATCCGACCACCCATATATGCATTTTTTCTCGTTATTTCAATAAGTTCATGTAAAACATCTGGGTTCTTTACTCGCCCTTTCCTGGAACAAGTTTTTTGAGGCAATAACCGATTCGAATTTTTCAAGTGCTATACTTTTAATGTGGTTTGGCCGTTAACCTATTTTTGACTTCAAACATGCTGTTGTGCAAACGCTCCGCCCTCAGACAGAATGCTTCCAGCTTTGCCTTGATAACCTGGGGAAACGGCGATCCGTCGCTTTCGATGGCCAGAAAAGGCAGATCGTCCACATGGGCCAGGGTTATACGGAGCCGTTGATTGCCGGGGTCTGTTGCAAGCTTTCCGTCACGATTCATGGCCTCATTCAGGATAGCTTCTGCCAGACGGTTGGGCATACACCCAAAAGGACCGATGGCGATGACCCCGCAGGTGTGCGACACGATCTCGGTCAAAGAACTTCCCACGGTAAGAATGGCTTCACCGGCCAAATTGGGTGATATATGGGGTGAGGCGTTGTTGATGATGGATTGGATATTCAGGGGCTCTCCATTCACCAGACCGGTGCGGGCCAGTATCGATTGGATACGTTTTTGGTATCGGGCCATGTAGTTCTTTTTGAGAATGAAGGTCAGCTTCTCCATCTTTGCCATGGTATAATCTACGAGCCCTTTATCCACCAAATAGTCGGAATAGAGCGCCCATTCTGCAATCGGTGAGCAGATGGTTGCAAACCCTCTTTTTCCAAGCCATTCCGTCAGATATTGTCGGGACAGGGCATCTCTCCGGACGAATATCTCTCCAACCAGTGAGATGGTGGGCACCGCTTCGGGGGGACGCTTCATGGGAATCTTTCGGATGCGTCGGGCCGTCTTTTCAAGTTGTGTTTCAAGCCGGGAGAAATCCCCGATTTCGAGTTCGCCGATGATCGAGTTCCACGCATCATCGAATATTTTGACCCCCGCTTCGGTATCCACGGCATTGGCCAGGATCATGGATCGGATGTCCTCCATGACGTCGGATACGATAACCCCCCACCATGCTTGTAGATGAAAATCGTTTCCCATACCGGCATAGGAATTCTCGGATGTCAGCGAAAAGATGGCCACGTTGGGTATCTCTTTTTTTCGAATCAGATCTTCCATGAAGATCCGGTACTGGCCGAACCGGCAGGGACCTGCGCCGGTGGCCATAAAGTAAACCTGGATCTCACCGTCCTTTTTTTCGTTGGAAATAAAGTTTAAGAGCGTTCCCGTGGTGAGGATCAACGGCAGGCACTCCTTGCACAATGTGTTTGCCCGGCCCAATTTCAGCACCGCTTCGTCGGACGGAGGATGGGCAATGGCGTTGATGCCGGATCCGCGAAATATTGCTGCCAGGGATTCTGTGGCAAGTCGCCCCATGGACGGGACCAGAAGTTTCACCCGTGAATCGGTCATGGGCAGAACCTCGCCCGAGCCGGTGATCACCGTTGGAATGCCGTTGTCGAAGGTGGTCCGGGCGGGAATGAACGTCCGCTTTGTTTTGGAAACCCGTTTTTCCGCGAACAGTTTCCGATACGCGGAAACGATGTCCAGAAACGCCTCGATCCGGGTTTCCAAACCCGCATCGGCGGTGTGATTGTCCAGTTCCAAGGTCAAAGAGGGCTTACGCCCCATGATATCCCTGAAATACCCGATAATAAACGAATCCGGACCGCAGGAAAAATTGGTGATAAACGTGCCGAACAACTGGGGATGCTGTTCCACGAACCGGGCTGCCTGGAGAATCCGCTGTCCCATACCCCAGTACATATGCCGTTTGCTTTTCCCGGTATCGGACAGGAAAAAATCAAAGGGGATCACCCGAACACCCCGTGATGCAAGTTTGTGGGGAATGCCCATGTGGGCTTCTTCGACAAACCCGTTGTACGAACGGCCGAAAATCACCACAGCGGTCTGGTCCGGGTCGGCTTCCAGTTCTTCTAAGGTCTTTTTCCCAATCGCCCGCATCTCCGCCATGCAGGCGGTCTGCTGATTCAGGGCGGTTTCAAAGGCCGCCGAAGCTGTTTTGCGTTTCAAACCCATTTGAACGGCGGTGTCCACCAGCGGCTCCCGGGCCGCCGCCAGCCCGTGGGTCAGGTCGAGAAGCGGGGTCAACACCCGGGTTCCTTGTGCTTTGAGTTTGCGGAGTTTTTCGCGAAAGGTGGCCTTAAGATAGAACGTCTCGCCCTGGACAAGCGGACACACCTGGGAACTGGAGTTTTCGTCCAAAATAGGCACCGCTTTGAAATGGGGCAAAAAAATGTACTCCGGAGGGGGTTCCATTTCAAGAAGGGAATGAAAATATCCGTGGGCCAGTTCCCCTGGATAGCAAAACGCGGCGTTTCTCTGGTCGATCCCTTCCTGGGTATAGGCGCCGGGCACCGCCGGTTCCAACCCCAGTTGTGTAAAGAAGGTTGAATACAGCGGATAGTAGGTGTTTACCAAAAAGCTCCGGTTGATGCCGATCCGCTTTCTAGAGTGCTTTTTGGGTCCATCCGACGGTGTTCCGGCATCCGTCCGGTCATTGCCGGGGACGAGCCCGGCACCGTACCGTTCGAAGATCAGCTGCTGCCGCACCCGGACCAAATCCAATTTCTCAACGTCGTATCGTATTTTCTGCCGCAAGTTGTAGTACCGGTTGCAGGCGCCCCCAAACGGGTATCGGGTCCCCTCCAGCTCGATCATGGCGATTTCACACCGGCGGTCGCACTTTTCTGCCCCCCCTTTGCAGACAAACGGCTTCCCGTAGGTTACCTCTCGTCGGGCCAGGGTTGCCAGGTCAAAGCGCTTTTTTTTCAACAATCCTTTTTCGATTCTGTGTTTGACTTCCAGGGCCACGCCATAGGCACCCGTAAGTCCCGGCTCCGGCGGAACGATGATCGGCTTGCCCGTAAGGGATGCCATGGCAAAGGGAATCGCGCGGTTGTAGCAGACCCCCCCCTGCATGAACACCTTGTCCCCCACCGGCCGGTTGCCTTTGACCCGGTTCGAATAGTTCATGCAGATGGAATAGACCAGGCCGGCCACGATATCCGCGTGTTCAATCCCTTCGTGAATGGCGTTCTTGATGTCAGAGGTAATGAACGCCGCACACTGGTCATTGAAGTTGGGGGGATGTTTCCCCTCAAAGGCCACATCCGCGATATCCGTCATGGCCAGACCCAGGGTTTCATGGGCCGACTCCTCCAAAAACGACCCGGTGCCCGCCGAACAGGCTTCGTTCATGGCATAGTCCGATGCCACTCCATTGGTGATATAGGTGTATTTGGCGTCCTGTCCCCCGATCTCGAAGATGGTGTCCACCCCGGGATCGAAAAACACCGCCGCCGCCGCATGGGCGATGATCTCGTTGATAACGCTGTCCGTGAGGGCGTGCAGACCGGCGATCTGC
>JAQYVT010000179.1 GCA_030145345.1 Desulfobacterales bacterium | reverse complement strand
AACCCGTTCAGTGCTGGAACTGTCACAGCATATGCACTTGCCGTTTTCAGACGGGTTGTCCAAGGGAATGCATCGGATCGTAACACTCAGGTCTTCCTTTATTTTCGATTCGCACTGATCCTTCCCGCACCAGTGGGACAGGGCAAATCCACCGTGAACTTCAGGTTTTTCCGGGTTGTCGGGGGTAAAATATTCATAAAATTCTTTGTTGTCATCGATGGCAATGGTATTGGCTTTTCTAAACGACCGGGCACGTTCCAGAAGTGCGTCCTGTATTTCGTCCAGGATCTTGGCGATATCTCCGACAAAATGATCCCGTTGGACAGATGCCTTGTCTTTATGCCCCTTGTCTCTCCGACCCACATATACGGAATTTTCGGCAATATCTCTGGGGCCGATTTCCACCCGGAGCGGTATTCCTTTTTTAATCCATTCCCATCCCCTGGCACCGCCGATGTTCCGTTCATCGACTTCCACACCCAACCGACGATGATGATAAAATTTATCCTTCAGCTCTTTTTCCAGACTTTCCACATAGGCCATTACCTTCATCCGGTCTTCGGGTTTTCGGATAATGGGCATCAAAACCACGTGTGAGGGCGCGACTTTGGGCGGAAGAATGATCCCGTCATCGTCGCCATGGGACATGATGACCCCCCCGATCAGTCGTGTGGATGCACCCCACGAAGTTGTCCAGGCGTATTCTTCCGTTTCTTCGGCGGTCTGATATTTTATTTCCGAAGCCCTGGCAAAATTTTGTCCCAAAAAATGTGAGGTGCCCGCCTGCAGGCCTTTTTTGTCCTGCATCATGGCTTCGATACACAAGGTGTCAACCGCCCCAGGGAATCTTTCGGACGCCGTTTTTCTTCCTTTGATGACCGGCATGGCCAGAAATTCTTCGGCAAGTCTTGCATAAACATCGAGCATCATTTGCGTCCGTTCCCTGGCCGCTTCTGCCGTAGCGTGGACCGTGTGGCCCTCCTGCCACAGGAATTCGCTGGTCCGCAAGAAAAGACGGGTTCGCATCTCCCATCTGACAACATTTGCCCACTGGTTGATCAGAATGGGGAGATCGCGATAGCTCCCCACCCACCTGGAAAATGATTCTCCGATGATGGTTTCAGACGTTGGTCGGACAATCAGCGGTTCGTTCAGCGGGCCTGCGGGTTCAAGTTTGCCGTCGGCGCCTTTTTCAAGCCTGTGGTGTGTAACAACGGCACATTCTTTTGCAAAGCCTTCCACATGCTCCGCTTCTTTTTCTAGAAAGGAAAGGGGGATAAAAAGCGGAAAATATGCATTTTTGACTCCGGTTTCCTTGAACATGTCATCGAGTGCGGCCATGATATTTTCCCAGAGGCTATATCCCCAGGGTTTTATCACCATACATCCTCTCACCGGTGAACGTTCAGCCATATCCGATGCTTTGATCACCTGCTGATACCATTCCGGATAGTCTTCAGTTCGGGTGGGTGTAATTGCAGTTTTGATTTGTTTTCCCATTCTGAAATCCTTTAATTCGTGTACCACATTCTATCTTTTAAAATGTCGTCCCTATGTTTTAACTTGAAATCGATTGGGTTTAATGAACGGCACCATGACGAATTCGTCAATCGCTCGATTCATCCAGTTTATCAACTTCAGCCAGTAAAACATCCACAAGTTGGTCTTCAGGAAACTTTTTTATGACCTTTCCTTTCTTGAACAGAATCCCTGTTCCATCACCGCCGGCAATGCCGATATCCGCCTCTTTGGCCTCTCCGGGACCGTTTACCACGCAGCCCATGATGGCCAGCTTAATGGGCAAGGGCTTTAACAACAAAGCCTTTTCGACACGTTCTGCGATATCGAACAGGTCTATTTTACAGCGGCCGCACGTTGGGCAGGAGATAATGTCAGGTCCGTATCGCCGGATTTCGAGTGCTTTGAGGATTTCGAAGCCGACCCTGACCTCTTCCACCGGGTCCCGGGTCAAAGAGACACGGAGGGTATCTCCAATACCCTCTGCAAGGAGCATCCCTATCCCCAGAGACGACTTGACGATCCCGGAATAGAGCCCCCCCGCTTCGGTTACACCCACATGAAGCGGCAGATCGGTCTTTGACGAAATGAGCCTGTATGCCGCTACGGTACGATGGACATCCGAGGCTTTGATGGAAATTTTAATATTCTGAAAATCGAACGACTTTAATAAATCAATATGCCGCAGAGCACTTTCAGCCATTGCTTCAGCGGTTACCCCATTGTATTTCTTCAGGATGTCTTTTTCAAGGGAGCCTGAATTAACCCCGATCCGGATGGGGATGTCGAAGTCCGCTGCGCAATCGACAATGGCTTTGACCTTTTTTTCACTGCCGATATTTCCCGGGTTTATCCGCAGGCCGTCGGCGCCTGATTTAACCGAAGCTACGGCCAAACGGTAATCAAAATGTATGTCCGCGATAATCGGTATGGAAATCTTTTGTTTGATCGAAGAAATCGCCTTGGCAGCCTCAAGGTCAGGTACGGCGACTCTGACAATTTCACACCCTGCTTTTTCCAGGCGATGTATTTGTGAAACCGTGTTCCCAATGTCCTGGGTAAATGTATTGGTCATGGACTGCACCACGACAGGGGCCGTTCCGCCCACCGTTACATTCCCGATCTTGATCTGGCGTGTTTTTTTTCGTTTTATTAAAAAAGGCATAAAGGCTTGCTACTTAAATAGGGATTTTTTCCCGAAAACCATATAAATAACAGACTGCTCGTTTAAGTTCAACCTAAAACCTTCACGAATTGTTTTCGGAAAAGGGTCGGCAGGTCATCATTGCACAGAAAAATACCGATGCTGTATTTGGCTTGTAAAAAATATGACGGTATAATACTAAAAAGTTCATTATTCCTGGATCATCTCCAAAAGAGTTGGTGATCCTAAAGCCCTGTTTTCTGTCGATTGGGAATAAAACCTATAAAATAGACAAAATTATGAAAGGATCGTGAAATGAATATTGATAAGCCCAATAAATTTTCGGCAAAACACGGACCGGATGCAACGCCGGACCGTTTCATTGAAGAAGAAATTTTAAAACAGGGAAAAAGCAAGAAAATTCCCTGTGCGGTGGCATTTGAAATTGCAAGAACGTTGCAGGTTTCACCCGATGCGGTGGGCATGAACGTCGACCTGATGAACTTCAAGTTGACGAAATGCCAGCTTGGATTGTTTGGATATCAGCCCCAAAAAAAAATGGTCAAACACCCGGATCGTGTCACAGAGGTTTTGAAAAATGCCATTGCGGATCGGCTTGTAGAAGGGAGACTGTCAT
>JAQYVT010000063.1 GCA_030145345.1 Desulfobacterales bacterium | reverse complement strand
CTGGCAAGCAGTGATGAGCTTAAACGGATTGTATTGCAACTTGAAGATATCTGCAGTGATTCACTGTCACACCAACTGAGTGGAATATTTTAGCCCGTACCGTTACTGGACTAGTGCCCTACGGCGAGTATCCCGCTGGCGGCGGCGCTGAGGATAATGACCTCGAGCACTGCCAATATTGCATAAACCTTGTCGTTATTTTTAAGCAACGTCGGTACGATCGCGGCATAGCAGATAATGGTAACACCCGCCAGGATGGCAACGCCAATAAAATTAATAAAATCTCCGTACTTGATCATACCGAGCCAGGCCCATCCGGCTTTGATTTCTGCGTGTTTAAGATAGTCATGGACATTCATGGACCAGTAGTTGGAGATTTTATCCAATGGAATATACGGATCTAAAATGCCGAATGCATAAAGGCCGAACGTAACAAAAAGGATAAGTAGGCCGAAGTACATTCCCATTTCCAGTATCCTTGCATAAAGAAGCTGTTCGGGTGTTGCTTCTAGCATGGCCGTTTGTTTTTCGTCCATTTCCTTTTCTCCTAAGTAAAAAAAATCTTTATTATTCCTGAATTTTGGCTGTCACTAAAATCCCAATCCTTTGGACAGTGCCTTGGCGCCTGCAAAGGCAAGGATTCCGATCACCATCCACCGTATAAAAGTGGGCTTGGCGATTTTCAGGAGACGGACGCCGACAAAGGAACCCAGCATGATCCCCACCAGTGAGGGAACGACCATCATGGGGATCACGCAGCCTTTATTCATATATATCCAGGCTGCAGAAGTATCTGTGATGGAAAGGAGGAACTTACTGGTTGCGACGCTGATCTTTAAGGGGGCTCCCATGAGAAGATTGAGTACCGGCACATTGGCCCAGCCGGCTCCGAGGCCGAACATGCCCGCCATAACACCGATTATAATGAACATGGCCAATCCCAAAGGCGTCCTGTGTATCTTCCAGTCGATAATCTCGCCGGTGCTGGCTTCCTGATAAACACCGGTTATCCGAAGGGCTGAGGAGAGCCGGTCAGCTTTCGGCACATCCGGAACCGTCGATTTTTTGGCGGTTAGCATTAGGACACAAATCCCAAGAATGGTGACTCCAAGGGAAATTTGAATGATATTGGTGGGCAGAGCAAGGCCGATCATGGCACCGATGATGGCACAGGTGGAGGCGATCAGGGCTACCGGAATTGCCAGCCTCAAACTGGCAAGATTCATTTTCAGGAGGCCGGGACCCGCGGCCAATGCGCCGCAAAGGGCTACGAGAAGACCGGTACCCCGCACAAAATCTAAATGAAACGGAAAAAATCCGCTGATTATCGGCACAAATAAAACCCCGCCGCCGACACCGCCGAGAACGGCAAATATCCCCATAATAAAGGTGACGATCAGTAAAACCAGCGGCCAGAACCACCACACATGGCCACCGGATGCCTCGGCCGATACATCTGCAAAGGCAGGGGGCGCCATTAACGTCAACGAGAACAGGCTAATTAAAATAATGGTCCACAGTTTGCCATTAATCCTCATCTCATCCTCCTGAATCTAGGCGTTGTATTTTATGCTTAGGGCCGAATTGATCGAAAGAGCAACCTATATTACATTTCATAGCATGTCAATTAAAAATATACAGGGATTCACATACAACTCGCTTAAAATACAAGGGCTTATCACACTCAATGGATGATATTGGCACAAAAAAATATCATTATGTTTACAGGAGCTTACCCATTGGCCGTTACATTTTGCAACAGTGCTGCAGGCCATATGATACACCTGATTTTGTTCGCTTTCGGTTGGCTCGGGTTAGATTAAAACGCCGGTTTACAATCTTACGCCGCTATGGTAAATATATAAAAAAACCTAAACCCTTATAATATTTCTCCCAGTTTGTTTACGATCGATTAGGGTTGAACTTTAACCGTGGGTGCATTCCCCGCTGCGACGCGACGGCGCCTGAAGAAGTCTTGTCTGCGCAAAGTGGGGATCCCGTTTAACGGGGCCGCATCGAGCTTCAATGACATTTGCTCCAAATAAATTCTTATGTTTCCAAAACATACTGAAACCATTGATCAAGACCATGGAACGCTGCGAAAACGCCTTCGCGTGAGGGTGTTGACTTCGGGCAATTCTGATCAATAAAAAACAACATATTTTGGACACTGCTGATTTTGAATGCATCACAAGAATCACAAATTAAAGGTCTTTTCCCCTTCCCGATCGATTTGCCTTCCCTGACCGATGAAATCCCTCTGGGCATTGTTGTGCTCGACACGGATCGACGGATTGTGCTGATAAATCGAGCTGTTGAGGCGCTCAGTGGCTTTTCAATGGGAGATGCCTCAGGACTTCCCTGTTTTAACATCGTGCGGAGCCGGCTGTGTGTTCAGAAATGCCCACTCAAAGAGATGGGTGCAAACTCTGAACCTGTTTGCATTGAAAGCGACCTGATCAACAGAGAACGGGAGCGAATTCCGGTGCTCATCAACCTGTCTCCGATTAAAGATACAGAAGGCAGACTGGCCGGATTTTTGGAAACCGTGGAAGATCTTCGTCCCCTCAGAGAGGCGGATGCAACCATGAGCCAGGCTTATGGATTCGGGGGGCTTATCGGAAAAAGCCAGGCCATGGCAAAGATCTTCCAAACCCTTCCCTTACTGGCTCAGAGCGATTCTGCTGTCCTGATCACCGGCGAAACCGGAACCGGTAAAGATGTGGTGGCAGAAGCCATCCATCAGGCCTCCAATCGAGTGAAAGGTTCATTTGTTAAAGTCAACTGTGGCGCCTTGCCCGAAACCCTGCTGGAGTCCGAGCTTTTCGGCCACCGAAAAGGCGCTTTTACCGGAGCGGTGGAAAACAAACCCGGACGATTTCGTCTGGCCCACAACGGGACCCTCTATCTTACAGAGATCGGAGATCTTCCCTTGGCACTTCAGGTCAAACTTCTGACTTTTCTGGATGATAAGGTGGTTTATTCTTTAGGCAGCACTAAAGGATTTCAAGCCAATGTGCGGGTGATCGCCGCCACCCATCGCAACCTGAAACTTATGGTTAAAGACGGAATGTTTCGAGAAGACCTGATGTTTCGACTCAATGTGGTGAGATTTCATCTGCCGCCGTTAAGAGATCGAGGCGACGACATCCGCCTGATTCTGGACCACTTTCTAAATATTTTTAAATCAAGATTCAGAAAAGATATCAAGGGGTTATCCAAGAAAGCGCTTCGGATTCTGTTGGATTATTCTTTCCCCGGCAATGTACGGGAGCTTAGAAACATTGTAGAATACGCCGTAAATATTTGTCCCAAAGGACAGATACAGCCGGGACATTTGCCAGCCTATCTTACTGAACCTGAATCACATTACAGCCTCCCGGAGATTACGGGAGAAGAAACGTCCGGATGGACCGCTTCATCCGCACAGTCCGGCAAAGACCACGGCGAACAGAAAACCTGGGCATCCCTGGAAAGAGATATCATCATTCAAGCGCTGGTCAAGGCCCGGGGACGGCGGAGCAAAGCCGCCGCCATTCTGGGGTGGGGCCGAAGCACCCTGTGGAGAAAAATGAAACATTATGGAATAAATGCTTAATAGAGGGTGGACACTATCGAAACAATTTGATACGATTTTAAGCTGGTTCGCTTCACCCCGCCGGCCCTCCAGGGCGCGATGGGGGAACGTCGCGTTTAAAATAAAAATGGATAAAATCCCTTACGGTCGCTGGGAAGCACTGCCCCAAGGCAGAACATTCCCTGCAGCGTGTTGGCGAGCACTGGAAATCCCGCCTTGGGGGGCTGTGGGGAGATTCAATTGAAAATAACAGCAGAAAATCCTTAAGGTTCTCCCGCTTCCAGCGGGTTGGATATTTAGAGAAGTTTAATAATGGAACAAAGGGTCCTCATTCCTTTATACAACGATCAGGTGGCGCCGCGCTTTGACTTGGCCACAGAGGTCCATATCTTCTCAATGGCCGGGGATGGACGGCGTATTGAAGAAAAGACCGTGGTTCTTCCACGGGCTTCGGCGGAACAGCTTTGCCATCTAATCCTTACGGAAAAAATACAAACGGTAATTTGCGGAGGTATAGAAGACGAATATTATAAATATCTTAAATGGAAGAATGTATCGGTTTTGGACGATGTGATCGGTTTCTATGATACTGTTGTAGACCGATTTTGTTCAGGAACCCTTGAGGCCGGAAACATTCTTTTTGACCAGAGGGATTAAAGGAAAATGAATTTTAAAAATGGGTGGGCGCGTTTAATCGAAAGATTTGTGCTGCAGTCTGAAGATGACTCTCCGGATCGTTACCGTGTCCTTCGCAGAAATCTTGTGATGTTGATGATTCTGATCACCATAATCCCACTGACCATAATGGCCGTCATCTACCAGCATGAATATCAGTCCAGCATAAAAAAAGAAATTATCAATCCCTTGCAAACACTGGCAAACAAGAGCAAGCACTCTTTTGAGCTTTTTCTTGAAGAACGCCTTTCCGTGGTTAGATTTATTGCCTCTTCATATTCGTATGAAGAGCTCTCTGACCAAAAGACCCTGAGTCGTATTTTTAAAGTTTTAATGGAAGAATATTGCTGTTTGGTCGATTTGGGCTTGATTAATGATAAAGGCATCCAGTTGAGCTATGCCGGGCCTTACGAGTTTTTGGGGAAAGACTATTCAAAACAAAGCTGGTTCCAGGAAGTCGTGGTAAAGGGCGATTATATCAGCGATGTATTCATGGGCTACAGACAATTCCCCCATGTCGCCATTGCTGTGCTGCGCCGAACGATAGAAGGCAGCTATTTGATTCTGCGTGCCACCATTGATACCCGGAAGTTTGATAATATTATCGCTTCCATGGGGCTGGATCTGGAAAGCGACGCTTTTTTAATTAACCGGGAAGGGATTTTGCAAACCCCGTCCCGGTTTTACGGGGAAATACTGGATCATTATCCCATGTCGTTTCCCCGGGGAAATTATGGGCCCATTGTCATCGAGGAAGTCGATCCCCAGAAACGTGACATGCTGATCGCCTACGCCCCATTTATAAGATCGGATTATATTCTGGTGCTTGTCAAACCGCGTTCCGCAGTTTTGAAATCCTGGTATACGCTTCGAACTAGAATGTTATTTATTTTTGCCATCAGCGTTGTCATCATCCTTCTGGTGGTTCTCAAGCTCACGGATACGGTTACAAAACGAGTTAAAGAAGCCGATGAAAAACGTGAATTGGCCTATCGTGAGGTCCATCATGCGCACAAGCTTTCATCGATCGGGAGACTGGCTGCCGGCGTGGCCCATGAAATCAACAACCCCATGGCGATTATCAACGAAAAAGCGGGCTTAATGAAAGACCTGGTTGGATATGATAAACAATTCGGGAACAAGGAAAAATTTCTGGGACTGATCCAGTCGATTCTTCAATCGGTTGAACGATGCAAGGAGATTACGCATCGTCTGCTGGGTTTTGCGCGTCGCATGGAAGTTCAGCATGTGGAATTGGATTTAAATGAGCTTGTCCAAGAAACACTCGGCTTTTTGGAAAAGGAGGCTTTATATCGAAATATTGACCTGAGACTTCATATGGCAGACGATCTTCCCCGCATCTCTTGCGACCGGGGACAGCTGCAGCAGGTTTTTTTGAATATTCTTACCAATGCATTGGCTGCCGTGAAAGATGGAGATCATATTACAATTACATCATGGGAAGAAAATTCAGATACCGTGGCCGTGGCCGTCGAGGACAGCGGCATCGGCATGCCTGAAGAAACGCTCAGAAATATCTTTGAACCCTTTTTTACCACCAAGAAGGGGTCCGGCACCGGTTTAGGTCTTGCTATTACTTACGGAATTGTGAAAAAAATGGGTGGCAACATTAAGGCCGAGAGCAAGGAAGGAGAAGGCACAACTTTCACCGTTTATCTGCCCAAGGAAGCAAAGATTGCCCCAGGAGAATAAAATGAATATCTTGAAAATTTTACTTGTTGATGATGAGGAAGAGTTTGTCACAACCCTGGCAGAGAGACTTGAATTAAGAGGGATTCAGACTCGATGGGCCACAGACGGTGAAGAAGCCATCCAAATGATTGAATCCGATCCGCCACAGATTGTAATATTGGATGTAATGATGCCGGGTCTCGGAGGACTTGAGGTCCTTAAACGAATCAAAGCTCAACATCCCCAAATTCATGTTATTCTCCTCACCGGCCATGGATCCACCAAGGAGGGTATTGTCGGGATGCGGCTCGGCGCTTTCGATTATTTGATGAAGCCCTTAGATATCGAAGAATTAATCAAAAAAATGCAAGAGGCCATTAAAAGTCGACCATAGCCTACATATCTGAGCGGGGTAAACGCATGATCGAGCATAATGAAAAAGAAGTTGCCTTTTTCGGAAAAATTACCGCCGGATTCACGCATGAAATCAAAAACATTCTGGCAATCATCAAGGAATCATCGGGTTTGCTGGAGGATATTCTTGCGGTTACAGAAGATGAGGCCTTTCCCCATAAAGACAAATTCAAAAAGTCCTTAAACAGAATCCTTAATCAGATTCAGCGCGGTGACGATATCACAACGCATCTGAATAAGTTCGCCCACAGCCCCGATCATAGTCCGACACGTGTAGATCTCAATGAAATGGCCGAGCAAGTGATTTTTCTTGCGCATCGTTTGGCAAGACTTAAAAATGTAGATCTTGTAGCCAGTCCTCATGACGCGTCAATTATGGTTAAAACACATCCTGTTGCCTTGCAGATGGCGCTATTTTTATCGATTGAAATTTTTCTCGATTCAATAACTTCCGGCGGCAAAATTATTCTTTCCCCCCGCAAGGTCCGGAATAAACATATCGTTCGCATACACCATGAGGTTGCAATGCCGGATGTTTCACACATTCCGCCCGCGATATCTTCTTCCACACGATGGAAATCTTTGCAGGAGGCCATGGCATATCTGGGCGGTATGGTCGAAACGGACGGGACGGCTCTTGAAATCTTAATATCTCTTCCCGAATCCATAGACGAATAATATGGTTCCATATTGTATCAAAATGTATCAATTGATATGTATCAATTTGTTCCATTTCCCTTATTCCCCACTCCCCGGATCTGTTTAACCTAATGTAATTTATACTAATCCAAAATTTGGCATACTCTTTGCTGTATATTTAAGCAAATCCGCCTTGATAATCATAACAGCAAGGAGGGCGCCATGAAAAAATGGATTAAAAAATTTGAAAGCGTATTTGTCTCGGTCGCATTTGCAGAAATGGGTGAACACAATGTTGTCATAAAGATGCTCGGGATGCAGCCCAAGGATTTTTCAACCGTATGGGATGATGTTTTTACTGCCGTTACTTTCGCCGAAGCAGGATAATAAGAACTTTCAATAGCGTTCAGGAACAGGGTGTCATCCTGAAATTAATTTTCTTGGAACACCTGTATTAGAGTTATGGGCCTCAACATTTTGATTATTGAAGCGGACAACTTGTTACAAGAACACCTGTCTTGGCATGCAAAGGGCAAAGATTGGCGAATGTTTAAATCCGGGCAACAAAAAGACATCAAACGGATTATTAAAAGACGAAATATCGATGTGGTTTTGCTGAGTCTGGAAGGTCTTAAAAAAGAGGGGTTATCATTTCTTAAAATGATCAAAAAGATGCGTCCTGCCATTCAGGTTATAACGATTAACAGCGGAGAACAGATTTCTCTTTCGATAGAAGTGATGAAACTGGGTGCATTTGACGACTTACTCATGCCTTTGGATATAGATTTACTTATTTCCAGAATCCATGAAGCTTATAAGGAAAAGAAAGCATCTGAAGTCGTCAAGCCTTCACTGTTTCAACGCTACCAGGACCTCATGGTTGCAGCAAGTTTTGCGGAGGCCGGAGAGGCGGATATGGCAAAAGAAATACTGGAAAAAGAATATATCCAGAAAAAGCACACAAAAGACAAAAAACGGAACAAACCGAATGAAAGGAGAAAGAAATGAAAGAAATGAAAGTGTTGTTGGTCGACGATGAAGAGGAATTCGTTAGAGCCCTTTCCGAGCGAATGGAGATGCGGGATGTGAAATCCGATATCGCACTTAACGGAGAAGAGGCCCTTAAGAGCATGGATGAAGATCTTCCGGATGTCATGGTTTTGGACCTAAAAATGCCCGGCATTGACGGGATGGAGGTTCTCAGACGTGCCAAAAAGGCCTACCCGGGGGTTCAAATCATTATGTTGACCGGTCATGGGTCTGAAAAAGATGAAAAAGAAGCACGCCGTCTGGGTGTTTTTGAATACCTGCAAAAACCCGTGAATCTCGAAAAGCTCATGCGGACCATAACGAAGGCCTACAAAAGTAAATTTGAGGATACCATGAGCGCCGCTGCCTTTGCTGAAGCGGGTGAATTTGATACTGCTAAAGAGATCCTTGATCGCGACAAGAAAAAATAGCCGACCCTGGACAAGATGATAACTGAAGAGATAAATATACCGTGCTGAATTTAGAGAGGAGAACGAATGGAACATCATCATACAGAAGCGGATAAATCAAAAAAACCAGGGCTGCTTTCAAACAAAATGCTCTGGCTTATTGTTGGAGCAGCCTGTTTTTTGATTATCGGGTTTATTATTCCAACACCTCAGAGTCTGGTTGAGCTTGTTGAAAAACAGAAAATTGCGGAAAAACTCATCGGATGGCACGTTGCCCATGATGTTGCCCATGCAGCATGGAAGGCGAAACTCGTTCTGGCAATGATTCCAATGGCCGTCATATATTTTGCAACCGAGGCACTTCCCATCGGCCTGGTGGGCATTTTGATGCCGATGTTCGCTTATTTTTTCAAACTATTGCCCATGAAAATGATCGGACAGACCTTTGCCGGAGACGCACCGTTGTTTCTTTTGGGCGTTTTGGCCATGGGGGTAACCGTTATCGGCGTGGGACTGCACAAACGGCTCGCCACGTGGATACTCGGGTGGACCAAAGGGTTTGTGGTGCCCATTGTCGTCTTGTGTGTTTCCATGTCCGTTTTAGGATCCTTTATATCGGCCCATGCCATGGCGGCTTTTATGGCGCCGGTGATGGCCGCCGTTTACATGGGAGCGGTTTCGGCCAAAAGCAATGAAGGCGCCATCGAGCATGATCCACAACTGGCCAAGCTTTTGCTGTTTGCCCTCTGTTTTGCATTGAATGTCGGCGGTGTGGGATCACCCGCAGCCGGCGGTCGAAACGTCATCATGATGGGATTCTGGTCCGATTACAATGTGCCCATGAGTTTCGGCCGGTGGATGATGTACGGTCTTCCGTTGACCCCGGTGCTGGGTCTGGCAGTGGCTGGATATATGTTATTTGTATTTAGAAAGGTCAAAACAAAAGACCTCACTCCCGGTCTTTTGGCCATAAAGGAAGAGACTCAAAAGATGGGCCCCATGAGTTATGCCGAAAAAGTGGCGTTCGGTATGATGCTCCTGATACTGTTTCTCTGGATCGTCGGCGGGCATGATCTCGGCCTTGGGGGGCCGGCCTTGCTCGCCCTGGTCATTCCGGTTGTGTTTAAAATTGCAGATTGGAGAAAAATTTTAGGCGGCATATCCTGGGACGCCTGGTTTATGTATTGCGGCGCCCTTACCCTTGGCGCACTGTTAAAGGAGACGGGTGCGGCCCTGTGGCTGGCTCAGCTTTTTCTAGGCGGCTTGAACGCGATCGGTTGCGGTGAAGGTCTGGGGCTTTGGATCGGAATGAGTTCTTTTTCAGGTCTGATGACCAACTTTATGTCCGATGCAGGGACCACCGCGCTTTTAGGGCCCATTGCCGTTCCCATGGGTATTATGAGCGGTGTTCAGGGTGAGCCCTGGGCCATCGGACTTGCCACGGCCTTTGCCACGTCTTTTGCCCATTTTCTGATCGTGGGGACTCCGAACAATGCCATTGTTTACGGTCTCGGCGTTTATCCTGACACCGGTCAACGAATGATCAACCCTATCGACTTTGTCAAATACGGGTTTGTTCTCTGGCTCATTTGCCTTGTAATCACATGGGTATTGGGTTTTATGGTGCTATATAGTGTGGTAGGATTCCCGGAAGGGATCACCGAAACGGCAAAGGCGGTTCTTATGAGCAATGCGCATTAATTATCAAGATCAGGGGGTATTTATGAAAATAAGAATACTTTTAGTGGATGATGAAAAAGAATTTGTAGAGGCGCTTGCCGAGCGCCTTAGAACCAGAGACTTTCACGTTACCATGGCCTTTAGTGGCGATGAGGCCCTTGAAAAGTTGAAAGAATACAATTTTGATGTTACCATTCTAGATGTTCGGATGCCGGGACTGGATGGAATCGAGGCATTAAGGGCGATAAAGAAGCTGAAACCTTTAACGGAAGTCCTGATGCTGACAGGGCATGGTACGATTGAAACCGCCATTGAAGGCATGAAAATCGGCGCCTTTGATTTTCTGATAAAACCCTGTGAAATAGACGTTTTGTTAGATAAGATTAAAGGGGCTTATGAACGTAAGGCACAGCATGAAGAAAGGATTCAAAAGGCTTTGGTGAATAAACTTTCAACTTCGCCCATGAGCATTCTTGAATAAAACCATCGAACAATGAACATTATAAGGAGCAAGCAACAACGCCCTGTTCCCATTATAAGGAGAGAAAATAAAATGATGAAGCCATTGGTGATGCTGGTGGATGATGAAGCGCCGTTTGTGGAAACCATGACAAAGCGCCTGGTAAAACGAGACCTCAAAATCATCACAGCCTTTAGCGGCGAAGAAGCCCTCGAGCGACTGAATAAGAACCGAAATACGGATGTCGTTATCCTGGATGTCAAGATGCCGGGGATGAACGGAATTGAAGTGCTGGAAAAGATAAGAAAACAGTTCCCTTTGATGGAGGTCATCATGCTTACCGGTCATGCCACGGTGGAGTCGGCGATAGAGGGGATGAAACTGGGCGCCTTTGATTACCTGATGAAACCGTGTGAGATAGAACAGCTCATGGCCAAAGTACAGGAGGCCGCTCAAAAAAAACGAAACCATGAAGAGAAAATCAGAGAAGCCCGGGTCAGGGAGGCGCTCTCGGCACACGGTTTGGAATAAGATGAGTCTAAGATCCAGGATATTTATAACGATAACCGCTCTGGTTGTCATCACTATTGTGGGTGCTTTGGTGATGATTCGGTATACGTATCGGATGGAAGACCTTCTAACCGAGGTCATCGACCAGCATATGGAGAGACTTCAGACCGTCGAATCCATGGAGCTCGCCTTGGTCAATCAAAAAGGGTTTGCCTCCTATTATTTCATGGATCAAGATCCGAAATGGCTCATAGAAATGGAGCATTACCGAAGTATTTTTCTGGATAGACTCGAGAAAACTGGACACTTTGCCTCAACAGCAGAGGAAAAAAGGATTCTGGGTCTCATTAAATCCAAATATATAACCTATGTTACCGCTAAAAATCAGGTTATCGATTACTATAAGTCTAAAAATCAAGAAACAGGAACCATACTCCACGAAAAAGTGCGCGAGAAATTTTTCACGATCCTAACGCTTTGTGAAAACTACAAAAATCTTTCCAAAAAAAAAGCTCAAGACGTCAAAAACAAGAGCCTTATTCAGGCCGAAAAATTCAGAATTATTGCCGGATCGGCGGTACTGATGGTCCTCTTTCTGGCAATAATACTGATCTTTTTTCTGGTACATGGTATTCTGGAGCCGGTGCGCAGGCTGACCCTGGAGACCGATCGTAATAAAGGGCGGCAAAAAACCGGCGATGAGGTAAAGACCCTCAGCAATAGCGTCCATGATCTGATGAAGGAATACGATCAATCGCAATTTGAACTGGAAAAAAGCCGGGAGCACCTCCTGCAGTCGGAAAAGATGGCCCTTGTGGGCAAACTGGCTGCAGGGACATCCCACAGTATCCGAAACCCGCTGACTTCGGTTAAAATGCGCCTATTTTCGCTGAGCAGGAGCCTAACTCTTGACCACACTCAGAAAGAAGATTTTGACGTCATTTCAGAGGAAATCGGTCATATTGATAATATTTTGCAAAATTTCCTTGAATTTTCTCGACCGCCCAGATTGAAGCTGCAGCCGGTTTCTCCTTCGGATGTTGTGGACCAGGCCGTACAGTTGTTGGAACACCGCCTGGAATCTTACCAAGTCGTTGTTAAAATTCAAAGAAGTAATCGCCTTCCGTTGATTAAGGCCGATTCCGAGCAATTGAAGGAAGTCCTTGTCAATATCATCGTCAATGCTTGCGAATCCATGGATCATGGCGGTTCGATGGTCATCAGCGAGGAAGAAAGATCTGAACCGGCCTTGGGCAGGGTTGTGGGGATTCGGCTAAAGGACAACGGACCGGGCATTTCCGATTCAATGTTGGAGAAAATTTTTCAACCCTTTTTTACCACCAAGGAAGAAGGCACCGGCCTGGGATTGAGCATTGCAGTCAGAGTTGTTGAAGAACACCACGGCCGGCTGGATGTGGAATCAAAGGAAGGCATCGGGTCAACGTTTATCATAACGCTCCCGATAAAGGATTAAAATCATGAATGTTATTCTCGTCATTGACGATGACGATCAATTGCGAAAAAGTTTTAACAAGCTTTTGATCGATGAGGGCTACCGCGTTACATGTGCCGCTTCCGGTGAGGCAGGTCTTAAGATAGTCCAACAAGAGGTTCCGGATCTGGTGATCCTTGACATGCGTTTGCCGGGAATGAACGGATTTGAAACCTTTCAGGCCATTCATGAAATGGAACCCAAGCTCCCGGTGATCATAATGACCGCCTTCGGCACCACCGAAACCGCCATTGAAGCCACCAAAATGGGGGCATTCGATTATGTTCTCAAGCCGTTTGATATCCCGGAAATGCTGGTTGTGATCAAACAGGCTCTGGAAGCCAGCCGGTTCATGCGTTCTCCGGTGGATATGGACCCTCTTCCGGAAAAAAGCTTCCGGGATGCCATTATTGGGCGAAGTAAGTCCATGCAGGAGGTTTACAAGGCCATCGGCCGGGTGTCTGAGACAGAAGCGACGGTCCTGATTCGTGGAGAATCGGGCACCGGAAAGGAACTGGTGGCCCGGGCCATTTATCAGCATAGCGCTCGGGCCCACAAGCCTTTTTTGGTGATTAACTGCGTGGCCATCCCTGAAACCCTTTTGGAAAGTGAGCTGTTTGGCTATGAAAAAGGTGCCTTTACCGGAGCAACTCACCGCAGGATCGGCAAGATCGAACAGGTCAACCACGGAACCATATTTTTGGATGAAATCGGGGACATGCCGTTAAGCATCCAGGCCAAAATCCTGCGTCTGCTCCAGGAAAGGAGTATAGAACGACTGGGCGGCAGGGCCACGATTCCCGTAGATGTGAGAATTATCGCGGCCACGAATCGCAACCTTGAATCCGCCCTGTCTGAAGGCCGGTTTCGAGAAGACCTCTATTACCGTCTCAAAGTGGTCAGCATCTTTTTACCTTCTCTACGGGATCGGACCGAGGATATTCCGGCGTTAACCGATTATTTTCTTGCGCGCTTTTCACTTGAAGCCAAGGTGGAGAACCCGGGAATCACCAAAAAGGCAAAAGCCATGCTTGCCGCTACGCCCTGGAAAGGAAATGTACGCGAGTTGGGCAACACCATTCAAAAGGCCCTGATTTTTAACCGAGGCGCCCCTATTTCCAAAGAAGACATTTTACAGGCGATCAGCGACAGGAATACGGGCAGTGTAATAGACTTGGAAAAAGGAGAAGAGGCCATTCGACAATGGGTGCGTCAGGCCCTGAATTCGGGTTCAAAAGCAAATCTCTTTGATAACTGTTTGGACCACTTTGCCGGTGTCGTCATCAGCGAAGCGCTCAACATAACCGGAGGTAATCGGTCACAAGCGGCAAAACGTCTCGGCCTTTCCAGGCCGACCTTACATTCTAAAATCGAAAAGTATGGTCTTAAAATCGAGACCTCCGTTAAAGAAGACTCATCGTAGTTAGTTTCCATCCAGAAATGGCCCTTTTTCGCAATCTCTGGGTCAATCTGCGAAATTACTTGACCTTGCGAAAAATTGCTAATTTCTGCATTGGAAACTCAATTTGTGCCCAATATGGATTTCTGGATGGGCACTCGTTCGTGGCACATCCTTTTAAAAAGGTGAAAAATCAATTAAAGTATCCGCATGGCCATAAGACCAACAAGTCGTCCTGAAAAATGTGGTGGAGATCAGAAAAAAAATGATAGACTTCGAACCGTTGCCCTCCTCTTGTATGAACATTTGTGCGGCCGCGTTTTTTTGCTCAATACAGACATTAACCAGTTCCCAAAACTAAGACTTGCCTGGATGCCCATAGAAATTTTCGCAACCCATATGCATCTTTAATGTCTTGAGCCTCGCAATAGCGTGTTTTCGTCGCTACTTCGATTCTTCTATATTATCATGAACCAATAAGGTAGCCTCATTTTAATGAGAAATTTGCTTAAATTATGAAAAATTGGAGCCATTTTATGCGAAGATTCATCAACGGAGCCCAATATTTTTTGATGGGAGCCATCGCTTTGAGCCTTTTTACCACAATTCAAAAAACAATGCTTGGCTTTCCCTTCGTTTTGAAGGGATACTTTATCCCCGTTCTAATGGGTGGAAGCTTCGGTTTGGTCCTCGGAATTTGGCGACTGAAATCGAAGAAGAACGAAAAAAAGATGGAGCGCCTTAATCTCATGCTGCGCACCATACGAAACGTCAATAAATTGCTCGTCAAGGAAAAAGATCGCAATAGACTGTTACAGGAAATCTGTGACAATCTCATCGAGAATCGCGGTTATTATAATGCCTGGTTTGCCGTATTCAATGAGTCTGGAGAATTGGTTGCCACCGCCGAATCCGGGCTGGGAAAGGACTTTTTGCCGATGATCCATCGTCTCAAACGAGGCGAGTTAACTGATTGTGGCCGAAGGGCGATGTCGCAACCACGTCCGGTGGCAACATCTGATCCGGCCAACTGCACGGACTGTCCATTATTGTCAAGTTGTGGTGACAGAGGCGCAATGACCCTGCGGTTGGAATACGGAGGGAAAGTCTACGGGATTGTGAGTGCTTCCATCCCTAAATATCTTATTGTAGATGAGAAAGAACAGCGCTTGTTTGAAGAGGTTGCCGGAGATGTCGCTTTTTCTTTGCACAGCATCAAACAGGAAGAAGACCATAAGAGGGCGGATGAGGCCCTTCGTGAAAGTGAGCAAAGGTTTCGCCATCTGGTTGAGAGTTCACTTACCGGCATATCTATTATCCAAGATGGCCAAATCGTTTATCAAAATGACGAACAAGAGCGACTCTTTGGCCCTCTGCCCCGCTCGTCCAAGCTTTCGGATTTTAAATACATCCATCCGGATGATATTGAAAAGGTCCAAAAATTTAATCTGGACATCTCCTCGGATACTATGCAAACTCTGGACATGGATTTCAGGCTTTATGTTCCGGACAGAATCAAAAATAGGGTCGATATGAAGTGGGTAAACTGTCGGTCAACCGTGACAGAATATAAGGGGAAAAAAGCGATTTTAGCAAACATCATGGATATTACCCGAACAAAAGAGATGGAACATCTCTTGAGGATTCAGAATAAGATGGCATCCTTAGGACGTGTGGCCGCCGGCATTGCCCATGAAATAAGAAACCCACTCTCAGGCATTAATATCTATTTAAACACTCTTGACAAGATTTATGACAAAGGGGAAAAATTGGATAATATAAAGATGATTTTAGGAAAAATCCAATCCGCCTCAGGTAAGATTGAATCTGTGATCAGGAGAGTTATGGATTTTTCCAAACCGAATGAGCCAAATTTTGTTTTAACAGACATAAATAAACCTGTTAAGGAAGCCGTTAATCTTTCAGGAGTCACTTTGCGTAAGAAAGGGATCGAGATAGAAAAAGCTTTAGCAGACAATCTGCCGTTGTGCCAGGCAGATCCAGCCAGGATCGAAGAAGTAATTTTAAATCTGATTAACAATGCTGCTGATGCTATGCAAGGTATGGAGGAAGGCAAGAAAATAGAAATAACCTCATCCATAGAAAATGACCGTATTCTCGTGACGGTTTCCGACGCCGGCCCAGGGGTGCCCTCAGCCATGAAAGATCGAATATTTGATCCATTTTATTCCACCAAGAATAGCGGTACCGGAATCGGTCTAAGCATCGCCCACAGAATCATCACGGATCACCGCGGATCCTTAACCCTGGGTAACAGCAAATGGGGCGGGGCGGAATTCGTCATTGAAATGCCATTAGCACAAGGAATGAACCACAAATGATTCCTTATTCCATAACCATCGTTGATGATGAAGAGAGTATAAGAGAAGGCATCCACATGGCCCTTGAAGAGGATTACAGGGTGGAGTCCTTTTCTACGGCCGAGGCGGCAATTGAGGCCTTTGAAAACAATCCTCCCGACCTTGTCCTTTTAGACATCGGACTTCCGGGTATGAACGGGATTGAAGCGCTTGGCAAGATAAAAGTTCGGTACCCCGACGTTCTGATTATCATGATCACCGCTTTTGAAGACATCAACAGCGTGATATCCGCCATGCGACTTGGTGCATACGATTATGTGGTAAAACCTATCCATATGGACGGTCTGGAGGTGACCATCCGAAATGCCCTTGACACAATGAGACTCAGGAAAGAAGTTCAGGTTCTCCAGGAAGAATGTCTTAAAGAGAATCTTCCGCTTATCATCGGCGAGAGCAGCGCTATCCAGGATGTGATGGAGTTTATAGGAAAGGTGGCCAGGAGCTCTGATACACTGGTCCTTATTGTCGGGGAGACCGGCACAGGAAAAGAGCTGATCGCAAAGGCCGTTCATTACAGAAGCCCGAACTTCAAGGGTCCATTAATCACTGTCAACTGTGCCGCCATCCCAAAGGATCTTGTTGAGAGCGAACTTTTCGGATATGAAAAGGGCGCTTTCAGCGGGGCCAGTACATCAGGCAAAATGGGATTAATAGAAGAATCCGCCAACGGCACACTGTTTCTCGATGAAGTGGGGGATTTGAGTTCGGAAGCCCAGGCAAAGCTCCTTCGATTTCTTGAAGGGGGTGAATTTTACAGAGTGGGAGGGACAAAGAAACTACGAGTTCAAACCAGAATCGTATCTGCCACCAACAAAGACTTAAATCAGTTGATAGAAGAGGACCGCTTTAGAAGGGATCTCTACTTTCGTCTGGCGGTGATCAAGGTAGAGGTTCCCTCTCTGGGTGAACGACCGGATGATATTATGCCCATTGCCAATTATTTTCTGTACGAGTTCAGCCGCAAGTTTGGAAAGACCTTTACGGGTCTCTCTTCCGGGGCTGTTGAAGCATTAATGGCGTACAGGTGGACCGGGAATGTTCGTGAGCTAAGAAACCTCGTTGAAAGGGGGGTGCTTGTGGGCAGAGGGCCCGAATTAACGGCGCATGATCTTGGCATTGAAGGACAGAATGAAGCCGGAGCTCCCAAACATGCAAAAGGTGAAACGACTTTTGCGCCACTCCCGGAGACAGGTATTGATCTCTCGACAGCCCAGGAATCCCTGGAAAAATATTACCTTCAAGAGGCGCTTAAGCTGACCGGCGGCAATGAGAGCAAAGCGGCGAAGCTACTTAACATAAACCACCATACCTTTCGTTACCGCAAAAGAAAACTACAAATAAAATAAATGGTTCTTCTCCAATTTAGTTGGAGAAGAAGGTCCAAGGATTCAAGGATTCAAGGGGTCAAGGGTTTGTTTTCTAAAGACTTTATCAGCGCCCTTAACATTCTTTCGATTTCTGCGATGTCTTTTTTTAGTATACCCAATTCACTTTTTAAATCCCCTGCTAACAATATCTGTGTTTCCAATTCGCAAACAGAACCATAAGATATGTAAAGCATCCGAATGTAATCCAAGGTTGTCTTTTTTCCATATCCTTCTGTTTACCCTGTTAAATAAAATCTCATTTCATGAAATCAGATTTTAATGCGAAGCATTATTTAACAGGGCAGGTATTAGAAGGAATAGAAACAACAGATCTTCTTATCTGTGAAGTAAGACCGTATATTTC
>JAQYVT010000062.1 GCA_030145345.1 Desulfobacterales bacterium | reverse complement strand
TTAACAGGGCAGATATTCGAAGGAATAGACACCACAGATCTTCTTATCTGTGAAGTTAGAACCTATAATTCTTCCTTTGGGAATTTTGCTGTTATTGTATATATCTCTAAACAGAGTTCGTATGACTTTTGCCAGACTTTCAAATATTTGTAATTCTTTAGCATTTTCACTCGAACCCTCGAACCCTCGAACCCTTGAACCCTTGAATCCTCTGAGATCCCACCGGCTCAATTGGAGATGACACACTTATTTTACCCGAATTAACTACAACGAATCGGGAGGTGATCCAGTTTAAATTAATTTTCGCCGTTTATTCATAAATAACGAGATTTTTAAAAACCGCCTGCGGATACCGTGGATTCTGTGGTGGCGGAATATGAAAATTTCTGAAATTGCCCCCTTACGCGATGTTTTCATAAAAGACCTTGAATCTGTCGAGTCTTTCAGAAAGGACATTTACACCGGTTCCGGTCCCCTCGGGGATTTTTATGAAGCCGTCCGGTTGCAGAACCACGGGTTTGTCAACGATATCGTGGGTAAAGTATCGTGAGGTTTCAGAAGTATCGCCCGGAAGGACAAATCCCGGAAGTGTTTGAAGATGAAGATTGAAGGCTCTTCCGATTCCGGTTTCCAGCATCCCCCCGGACCACGCGCCGATATTGTTGTCGGTGCAGAACGCCTGAATCGCTTTAGATTTCATCATTCCGCCCACGCGTCCCTGTTTGATATTGATTATTTTACAGCTTCCAAGCGCTACGGCGGTTTTTGTATCGTTGAGATTCTTTATGGATTCGTCGAGGCACACCGGCGTATCGATTTGTTTTTGCAGGAATGAATGAAGGTATATGTCATCGTAGTTCAACGGCTGTTCGATCATCATGAGATCAAATGCATCCAGCTGTTTCAAAATGTGGATATCTTCGAGCGCGTAATCGGCATTTGCATCGGCCATCAGGCGTATGAAGGGAAATGTCTTGCGAACCGCTTTCAGAACTTCAACATCGTTGCCTTTTTTAATTTTTATTTTGATTCGGTGGTATTTTTTGTCACTGGCCGCTTGAATCGATTCAAAAAGACCGTCCATATCGTCTTGGATCCCAATACTGATTCCCGACCTAATTTTTTGGTCTTTTCCCCCGATCAGTTCGAAAAGCGGCATCCCATACTGTCTGGCCAAAAGGTCCAGGAGGGCATTTTCCACAGCAGCTTTTGCCATATTGTGCCCTCTAATCCGGTCAAATTTTTGCAACACTGTTTCAATGGAAAAATTTTTCAGGGTCATCAGAATGGGAATCAGAAAGCCTTTTATGATGTGAGATGACGTGGCATTGGTTTCGTAACAGTAGTAAGGATCCGGCGCAGTGACGCACTCTCCCCACCCGGAAACGCCGTCTGAAGTGATTTTTAAAAGCAATGCCTCTCTGTGGGTCTGTACGGAAAAGCTGGTCTCAAACGGTTTGACCAGCGGCAGCCTTACCCCATACATGTCCACCGAATCGATCTTTTTTAAATGTTTCACCGATCTATTTTCTCCTTAGTATACCATGGCTTCCCGATGGTATAATTTGTAATAAACGCTCTGTTTATCCTTGGAAAATACGAAATCTTCGACAACATAACCTTTTTGGAACGCCGATTCAAAAAGATGCCGCGTTTTCACCCGCCATCGATTGGCTTCGTTTAATCGCGTCTCTTTCAATGCCCGTATATTTTTGGGAATTTCGATATACGCCGTGTCGTGTGTAAAATTTTCCAGATTTTCTTGGGGGATGTCTTCCAGAATAGACGGATCTTTCTTTTCCATTTTTTTGACCACCCGATCCGAATCGAGTTTCCAGACGGCGATGAGCCGGTCCGTAGGAAGCCCTTTGTGGAGGCCGCTTTCCCCAATTCCGTAGATATCTCTTTCATATTCAACGCTGATAATGCCAAGCCGGTGGATGTTAAAAAAGGCATTCATGGATTCCAGGGGATCGAAATTCCATCGCATCACATGGTATCCCATTTTTCGAACTTCGTCTCTTTGTGCTTTTTTCAGCAAAAAGCCGAACCCTTTGTCCTGGTGCTCTTTCTTTACCGCGGCATGGTGGGAATAGACAAAATACGCCCCGTCCCATTTGCCGATGAGCGCATAGGTATAACCGGCCAATTCTCCGTTAAAGTAGAGTCCTTGTACCAGTCCGCCATATTTTTGGGCCCGCGTCATCACGTAATGGGGTTCGATATCCAGGTCTAAAAAACCCCAGGCACTTCTCTGGATCTCGGTTAATTTCTTAAAATCTTCGATCTTTTTTATTCTTTTCAATTCAATCATCTTAAATCTCCTGATAAAATAAGACCCTAATTGAGCGAAAGTTTAGGATTCGATAAAGATAACATTAAGGTATTTTTTGTCAAACAGTTAGAAATTTAGATTCTTCTCCAATTTAGTTGGAGAAGAGGGTCCAAGGATTTGATGACTCAAGGGGCAAGGGTTTGTTTTCTAAAGACGTTATCAGCGCCTTTAGCATTCTTTCTATTTCTGCGATGTCTTTTTTCAGCTAATGATATCTGTGTTTCCAATTCGCAAACAGAATCATAAGATATGTAAAGCATCCTAAATGTAATACATGGTTGTCTTTCAACTCTTTGTAATTCTATAGCATTTCACTCGAACCCTTGAACCCTTAAATCCTTGAACCCTCTGGGATCACAACGACTCAATTGGAGATGACCCACTAATTTTACCCCAATTAACTACAACGAATCGGGAGATGATTCGAAATTTAATAACTTGACAACCGCCATGAAAATACTTAGGTTTCTTCCGAGTATATACTCAAAAAAAACTGTAATGGCGGATTCTTATGGCACGACCTAAAAAACGACGTATGGTGGCGTTTAACCCGGACATCAACTATTTCAAACCCAGGGGCATTCCCATGCGCGATCTTTCCGAGGTGCGCCTCACGGTGGATGAACTGGAGGCCATAAGGCTTGCCGATTTTCTCGGTATGTCCCACGAAGCGGCCGGCGGTCAAATGCATGTTTCAAGGGCAACCTTCGGGCGGATCATCGAGCGGGCCAGAAGGGTGGTTGCAGACGCTTTGATCAACGGGAAAGCTATCAATGTGGAAGGCGGAAACTACAAGATGGTCGATCGGATTCGGACGTTCGGATGTCGCAAATGCAGTCACAGATGGGTGGAGCCGTGGGGTACGGGAAGGCCGGAAAACTGCCCGAGATGCAATGATGAAGATTTTTATCGGTGCAAAACTTAGATCAAAGGATTAGGAGATAAAGATTATGGTACAAATTCATGACAGTGTTGAGGATGCACAGACGCCGAAAAATGCGCAGACGGAACAGGATCTTTCTGTGGATCGATCCTTAAAAAAAATAAAAAACAAATTCATAATTCTGAGCGGCAAGGGGGGCGTGGGCAAGACCAGCACCTCGGTTAATCTGTCCATGGCCCTGGCCAACAAAGGGTTCAATGTCGGGATTATGGATGTTGACCTGCACGGCCCGGACGTACCGAGAATGCTCGGCCTCAAGGGCATGCTGGATCTGAATAAAAACAACAAACTGAATCCGATAAAGTATTCGGATCATTTAAAGGTGGTTTCCATAGAGTCGCTCATCGCCAGCAAAGACGATGCCATCATATGGCGGGGACCGCTTAAATATTCCGCCATCCAGCAGTTTATTGGACAAGTGGAGTGGGGTGATCTCGATTTTTTGATTATCGATTCTCCGCCGGGAACCGGTGATGAACCGTTGACCATCGCTCAGACCATCAAGGATGCCAAAGCCGTCATTGTCACGACACCCCAGGAAGTTTCCCTGGCGGACGTCCGGAAATCCATTAGTTTCTGCAGAACCGTAAATATGGATATCTTTGGTCTGATCGAGAACATGAGCGGCTTTACCTGCCCTCACTGTAATAAAATGGTCGACCTGTTCGGGTCCGGCGGCGGCGAGAAAACCGCCCGGACAGCTGCCATTCCGTTTCTGGGAAGAATACCGTTTGACCCCAATTTTGTAACGTGCGGAGACAACGGCATCTCGTTTCAGGAAAAATATGCGGATTCCCAGGTGGCCCGGGCGTTTGCGGAGATTGCCGAAAAAATATCCAATTCCTAAGTATTATATGATAAATGCCAGGACATCGATTACCCAAAAATGCCAAGACATCGATTACCTTAACGGTCATTTGTGCCAGGACATCGATTACCCTGCCATCTTTCAATTAATTTTGATATCCTCATTCGTATACAACTTCGATAGGAGGGTACCAAATGGAACAAAAAATACGAAAACAGGCTATTGAGCGCTACATTAAAGGAGAATCGCCCAAATCGATATACACAGATCTCAATCGGTCCAAATACTGGTTTTTCAAATGGCTCAGGCGCTATAAAACCGGCAACCACGATTGGTACAAAAGCAGATCAAAATCGCCCAAACGCATGCCCTCGGCAATAGGTGAAGTTGAAAAGCAGCGGATTGTCTCCGTTAGATCTCAACTTGAATCCCAAAAATTTGCTCAAATCGGCGCCTCTGCCATCAAGTGGGAACTTAGCAAATCCGGATTTGATTTGCCATCGGACCGTACGATCAATCGCGTTTTAAAGCGCGAAGGGCTGATTAAAAAAAAGCTGCGTACGTTCCCAAGGGTGTTGAGTACCCGTATTTTAAAGAACCACTTGAGATTAACAACATTCACCAGGCCGATCTTGTCGGCCCGCGCTACATAAAAGGTGACGGCAAATTTTATTCGTTCAATGTGATGGATGTATTTTCGCACCAAGTATACATCGAATCACAGCGCAGCAAACAGGATCAGAAAGTTGCCAACAGTCTATTGCGGTGCTGGAAGGCCATGGGCCTTCCCGATTACCTGCAACTGGACAACGAGCTAAGCTTTCGCGGTAGCAATAAGTATCCCAGATCCTTTGGTCTGGTTATCAGGCTTTGCTTCCATTTTGGTGTTCAGCCGGTATTTATCCCAGCTGGTGAACCATGGCGAAACGGAGTGATTGAAAAATTCAACGACACATACAATAAAAAGTTTTTCCGTCGCCAGTGGTTTCCAAGTTATGCAACGCTAAAACGACAAAGTAAAAACTTTCAACGGTTTCACAACAAGCAGCACCGCTACAGCTTCTTGAAGGGTAAAACGCCGAATGAGATTGTTAAAGCATCTAACCATAATGCTTTGACTATAGGGGCAAACACCAAATTGCCCAAGTTAGATGAAGCTACCGATGGTAACGTCATTTTAATTCGCTTTATACGAAGCAATAGAGTTCTTGATATTTTTGGAGAAAAGTTCAAGGTCTCCAAAGACTTGGTTTATTCATATGTTAAAGCAATTATTGTGACCAAGATTCATAGATTGCAATTATATCTTGGTGAAGAATTAGTCGATGCATTCGATTATCAGTTACCAAACGACTAACATAATTATTTGACCATGCCGTGATAGGCGAAATATGAGATCAATACATTACCAGGGTAATCGATGTCCTGGCACTATTTACCGTTAGACTTGGGTAATCGATGTCCTGGCATTTGGCAATTATACCCTAATTGAGCGAACCTCGAGGATAGGGTATCCAATGGGTTAGAGAATTGTATCAACTTAGGTTTTTGAGTCAACGACCACCCGTAAAACGGGTGGCTTGAATTTTCGGCCATAGGCCGAAAAGGCAAAAGCACGTGAGTGCTTTAATCGTTGCCTTTGCTACCGGGTGCAAAGCACCCGGTTTTTGGCGAAAATAGAATGTCGCATTCAGATAATCCGGTTTTTAACGGCTCAGACAGCGACCCGCTTAAAAACCGGATCACCTGAATACGTCTCGCCCGCCTTGTTCAATCCAGTGAAACATACCTCTCAAAATTTGCACCCTTTTGTTCGAGCAAAGCCTTATCTAATATCCCTTGGATAGATTTTTTTAAATGAACTTCGGAAAACACATGACGATGATCCTTATCGTATCTCTTTATGAGTGAGAAAATATACTTGCAAGGTATCACCACATTATAAACCCTCTCTATGTAATGTTTCTTGGTTCCATTCCTATTTTTTCCCATGGATTCCTTCGAGTATTCGGAACATCAATATTTCACTGCCTTGATTACTAAACGAAGGCACTTATACTTGAATATCAAGAAGAGGCCGATGTTTTAAATGTTCGGATTCGCTCTTACATGAAACATAAGCGTCTCATAAAACTTATTTTGATACATTTCCTTGGCGATATATTTTCCTAAAAAACAATCGGTTATGCAATCGGACTATATTGGCATGGTTGTTGCTCACTACATTGTTTATTGTTCTAATCAACATACAACCCAATTAGTTGCCATCCATAAATGGCCCTTTTTGCCCGGATCTGCGTTCTCCACGGGTTTCCGGCTGCGGCATACAGGGAGTATGCCTCACCGAAAACCCTTGTGCCTGCCCCGAGAAATGCTTGCCCAATGAAATGTTTACCCCGTGGAATGCCAAGCCTATTCCTCTGGGGCAACGCCGATTTCATCGGGGCGAAGCATATTTAACTGGGGCGGCCTTGATCCGAACAAAAATTGCTCATTTATGAATAGGAAACCCACGGTGCCTATTTTAGAATTGTGGATGGGCACTAATTAACCAAACAAAAGTTCGGAAAGTTTTAAATGGTACTGACATAAGGAGGTGATAAAGGCTAAAGCGTAAAAAACCCATATCAAAGGTGATTAGACAAACGTATTTGTTTTTATAATTTGTGAAAAAAATACAGTAATAGGAGGTTAACATGCGAAGATATTTTTTGTACAGTTTTTTGGTAATTATATGTTGCGTATTTTTGGCCGGTTCGACATGGGCAGAAGAAAAAAAACCATCCGGAACCATCTATATTAAATCCAAATCCGTAGCTATTGGCGTTGGAGTCACTTGGGGCGAAGGTAAGTTAAATTATGATGGCAAAGAGTATGCCTTTAAAGTTAATGGTGTCAGCGTGGTTGATTTAGGATTTTCATCCGTAGAGATCACTGGCGAAGTCTACAATTTGAAATCGGCATCTGACTTTGCCGGATCATACGCTGCAGCTACTGCTGGTGCAAAATTTGGCGATGCTGGTGGTAGTGTTACATCGCTGAAAAATGATAAAGAAGTGGTTTTGAAAGTAAAGGCCAAGGGCGAAGGCATTCGACTTACGTTTGCACCAAGCGGTGTGATGATAAAGATGAAAGAATAATTCATCTCAGCGCTCTTGAGGCTCGATAGAAGACTGAACCCAAGAACATCAAAACAATAAAATAGATATGATTAGGTTGAGCGGTTCAGAGTTCAACGTTCCGGGTTGGAAAAACCTCAAACAGGTTGCATCCATGTGATACTGGCTTCATCGTGGTTTCAAAACCCTTCCACCCCATAGGTTATGGCAGGCATTCCGGATTTTGATTAATATTTTGAGCAGGTTCAATTGGTTGTAACCCTTGAACTTTGAACCTGGAACCTGGAACCGATCCGTTTAGGATATTAAACTGGCAGGGCCAGCAAAGACGATGCCATCATATGTCGGGGACCGCTTAAATATTCCGCCATTCCGTTTCTGGGAAGAATACCGTTTGACCCCAATTTTGTAACGTGCGGAGACAACGGCATCTCGTTTCAGGAAAAATATGCGGATTCCCAGGTGACCCGGGCGTTTGCGGAGATTGCCGAAAAATATCGAAGTGACCAAAACCTTTAAGCCGGAAAGAGGAAATAGGAAAGGGGATAAGGGAAACCACGGATAAACACAAATAAAAATAATAATATTTATATTCATTTGCGTCCATTTGCGGTTATCTATTTTCTAATTCCTATTTTCTAATTCCCAATTCCTATTTTCAGGGCTTGATCCAGATCCCCTGCTTTAAGTACTGTCGGGTAATCTCTTTGAGTGCTTTTTTCTGCTGGATGAAACGGGATCTCATGCCCAGGAGCCATTGTTTGTGCTCGAGAACCGCTGCCTTGCTGGAAAAAAACTCGTGGTCGCTTTTGCCTACCTCGAAGGTCGGGCGGCCGTCTGCCACGCGCATTTTTCCCGAATTGCTGCACAGCATGCAGCGTACGGTGGTGTTGTCCATAAATCGAAACGTGTCGCCGCCGCATTGGGGACAGCACGGCCCTTTTCGTTCGGCCGTCGGAGCGAACAGGGCCGAGGCCAATTCTTTGGCTGTGCGCGTATTCTCTTCATCCATAAAAACTTCTCCGGGCAGGGCGCCATAGACCACCCGGGAATCTTTGTCATCGGCAAAAATCAGCTTTAAAAAACTTTGAATGCCCAGCAGGCTATACCCCTCTTTCCCTCGAATGCCGGTGGTCACGACACCCACAGCCGGTTTGTTCCATAATCTTTCAATATCCGAATAAAATGAAAGCCCCCGGTCCAGGAAGCATTTAACGGATGCGTTGAGACCCAGAAAATAGGTGGGTGCCGATACGATCAGTGCATCGGCATCCACAAGGACCTTTAATACGGCGTTTAAATCATCGTCCAGAACACAGCCTTCGGTTTTGAAAAGACACTGGTAACATCCCCTGCACGGGAGAATTTTGAAATCCTGAAGTCGCAAAAGATTCAATTCATGGGGAACGGAGATATGCCTGCTGATTTCTTTGACCATGATTTCGCTGTTGCCGAGTTTCCGCGGCGAACCGATGATACCCAGAATTTTTTTCATGCCGATCACCTTAAATAATATGTAGGTGTTCGCGGGGTTTGCTCCCCCGCTTCACTCCGGTGTCTACGTGCCTGGTCATTTCAATGACTTAGCAGCGGTGGCATTCCTGCCCCCTCCGCGTTCTTCCGCGAAAAGCATGCGGAAGCCGCGGTCTCCCCCACTGCTAAGTCATTGAAATAACGAAGCCACTCCGCCAATATCGTTAAACGGAGAAGCAAACCCCGCGAACACGTGCAATAATATTACTGTTTACCGAATGTTAAAACAGTCTCTTGCTATCTATCAATATTTATTTTATAAAAAAATCGAGTTTTGTTGCATCACGTCCCAGTGGATGCTGAGAGGCCTGGGATATTTTTCGTTAAATTACAGGGATTGCTCACCATGACCCGGAAAAAGACGAATTTAAGCGTAGAAATCGGCGGGATAACATTAAAAAACCCCGTAATGACGGCATCCGGAACCTTCGGCTATGCCTCCGAGTTTGAACATCTTATGGATTTAAATCGCCTGGGGGCTTTTGTTGTGAAGGGCTTATCCCTCGAGCCCTCCAAAGGGAATCCGCCACCCAGGATTGTTGAAACCGCCTGCGGCATGCTGAATGCCATCGGTCTCGAAAATGTCGGTCTAAAGGCCTTTGAAAAAGAGAAGCTGCCCTTATTAAAAGGGGTTAACACGCCGATATTCGTCAACATCTATGGTAAAAGCGTCGCCGAATATGCTGAACTGGCCGCGCGCCTTGAAGATATCGGAGACGTTTCCGGCATCGAGGTCAATATTTCATGCCCCAATGTCAAATCCGGGGGAATCGCTTTCGGGGGGTATCCGGAAACTGCCGCCGAAGTCGTCCGGGCGGTAAGGAAGCGTTCGACCCGTCCCATGATGGTCAAACTTTCGCCCAATGTCACCGACATTACTGAAATCGCTAGAAGCGTGGAAGCTGAAGGTGCAAATTCAATTTCTTTGATCAATACCATTACCGGCATGGCCATCGATGTTGAAACCAGACGTCCGAAGCTTGCCAATATCACCGGCGGGCTTTCAGGCCCGGCCATCAAGCCGGTGGCCCTGCGCATGGTTTGGCAGGTGGCCCAGGTGGTCAAGGTTCCGGTGATCGGCATCGGCGGCATTATGACGGCAAAAGATGCACTGGAGTTTTTAATCGCCGGTGCCTCGGCCGTTCAGATCGGGACCGCCAATTTTATCAATCCGCATACCGCCATAGATATCATCGACGGAATCGAAGCCTTTATGGTGGAAAGGAATATTTCCGATATCGCAAATATT
Organism: Desulfobacterales bacterium; assembly: GCA_030145345.1. Classification (GTDB taxonomy): domain Bacteria; phylum Desulfobacterota; class Desulfobacteria; order Desulfobacterales; family UBA11574; genus JAAXQD01. Next base: position 8,133 of record JAQYVT010000062.1, on the reverse strand, counting down.
ATCGGTACGTTGAACCTATCACCCCGTTAACTTGCCATGCAATTTAATTTATGAAAGGAGAGAGATAATGAAAAGACTAGTGGTCATAATTTTAGCGGTCTTCATGATGAGTTCCACGGCGGTTGCAATGCAGGTCGGTAAAGTTACACTCCCCGACAGCCTCATGGCCGGCGAGGATACATTGCTGTTAAACGGCGCCGGTTTTAGAGTTAAATTATTTCTGAAGATGTATGCTGGGGGACTGTACCTTATACAGGAAAATAATGATCCTAAAAAGATCATTGATAGCGATGCGTCTATGGCACTTAGATTGCATATTGTATCCGGTATGATTACAAGTAAAAAGATGACAGATGCTATTGATGAAGGTTTTAAAAATTCAACCGGCGAAAATATCACCTCATTTAAAATCGAGATAGCCAAATACAAATCATTTTTCGCAGAGGAAATAAAGAAAGACGACATATTTGATATAATATATGTCCCGGCAGAGGGAATTAGTGTCTTTAAAAATGAAAGCCTTAAAGGGACGATACCGGGGTTTGATTTTAAAAAGGCTGTGTTCGGTATATGGCTGGGTGAAAAACCGGCGGATTCAAAGTTGAAAAAAAGGATGCTGGGTCAATAGATCAAAAAAAGAGTCCTAAAATTTAACTGAAGGGGAAGGGGCCGCGCAGGCCGCTTCCCCTTCAGTTGTTAGGAAAGAATGGTCAGCCTTCTTTTATAAAATTGTTAAAATTATTCATGAGAAACCCGGGTCAGGTTGTTGCCATCACCGGATTGGCTTTCAAGTACTCCAGCCGATTCAGTCCGTTGACGTATGCCTTTGCACTGGCGGTGATGATGTCCGGATCGGCGCCGCGGCCCAGGGCAATCAGACCCTTTTCGCTCAAGCGAACCGTGACTTCGCCCTGGGCGTCTGTTCCGCCGGTAAGGGCGGTGACCGAAAACCTCAAGAGTTCGGATTCCGTTCCCGTGAGTTTGGCGATACTGTTGAATGCGGCATCGATGGGGCCGTTGCCGTAACCGGCGCCCTGGACCGATCTCTCGTTGATGGCGAGCTTGACGCTGGCCATGGGGAAGACGGTGGTGCCGCTGATCACATGCAGATATTCCAGGCGGAAAATATCGGCGGTCCTCAGTATGCCTTCGGTAACAATCACTTCCAGATCTTCATCCACAACCTGTTTTTTCTTGTCGGCCAGTTCCTTGAATTTCGTAAAGACAATCTGGAGTTCTTCGTCGGAAAGATCGTAACCCATCTCCTTTAGATGCGAACGGAGGGCATGTCTTCCGGAGTGCTTGCCCAGAACCAGCTTGCTGGCGCTGAGCCCGATGGTTTCGGGCTTCATAATCTCATAGGTCATGGGATTTTTAAGTACGCCGTCCTGATGGATTCCGGCCTCGTGGGCAAAGGCATTGGCGCCGACGATGGCCTTGTTGGGCTGGACGATGATTCCGGTGATCATGCTGACCAGCCGGCTTGTGGGATAAATCAGTTCGGTATCGATATTGGTGGTCATCGGCAGATAGTTGGGCCGGGTGTGAAGCGACATCACCACTTCTTCCATGGACGTGTTGCCCGCCCGTTCTCCGATGCCGTTGATGGTGACCTCCGCCTGCCGTGCACCGCTGCTGAGTGCGGCCAGGGTATTGGCCGTGGCCAGGCCCAGGTCGTTGTGGCAGTGTACACTGACGACGGCCTTATGGATATTGGGCGTATGGTCTATGACATATTTGACAAGGTCGGCGAATTCCCCGGGGATGGCATATCCCACCGTGTCCGGAATATTTATGGTTGTGGCCCCGGTTTCGATGGCCGCCTCGAACACCTTGCAAAGGAAATCCCGATCGCTGCGTGACGCATCTTCTGCTGAAAACTCAATATTGTCGGTAAGGCTCTTGGCATATTTCAGGGCGTCAACCGCCGTGTGGATGACCTGATCCCGGGACATGTTGAGCTTGTAGTGCATATGGATATCGGAGGTGGCGATAAACGTATGGATCCTCGGTTTTGCGGCATGCTGAATGGCGCCCCAGGCCCGGTCGATATCCCCTTTGGACGTCCGCGCCAAAGCGGCGACTTCGGTTTTTTTAAGTTTTCCTGCAATGTTGGACACCGCATCGAAATCTCCCTGCGATGCTGCCGGGAATCCGGCTTCCAATACATCGACGCCGAGTTTTTCCAGCTGAGTGGCAAGGCGCATCTTTTCTGCGGAATTCATGCTTGCGCCGGGAGACTGCTCACCGTCTCTCAATGTGGTATCGAAAATAATGATACGTTCTTTCATGATTTTGCTCCTATCTCTGAATGTGTGGTTATGAAATAATTCTTTCCTGTCTAAACAACGAGCAAAATCTTAACGAGCATGGGCCGCAGGACTCGATAGAAGAATCGTCCCGCGGCATTTATTCCATCTCTTTTTTTCAAAATTCTATTCCTTTCATTATCTCCCGATCGAGCAGAAGCACTCAATTGGGGTAACAGATAAGTCCTCATGGCGTTTTAACGCCATTAGAGACATGGGGTTCGTCTTTTCCCAATGCCAGCTTGTATTGAACACTTTCGGCCAGGGCATGCCAGCTCGCTTCGATGATATCTTCCGAAACGCCGACGGTACTCCAGATGTTGTCCTGATCCCGTGATTCTATGGTCACCCGAACCCGAGCTGCGGTTCCTTCGCGTCCGTCGATGACCCGCACCTTGAAATCGATCAGTCGCATGGCTTCCAGTTCGGGATAAAATTTGTCCAGGGCCTTGCGCAGCGCGTTATCCAGAGCACTCACCGGTCCGTCTCCTTCGGCGGCGGTGATCTCCTCCTTGCCGCCTACGGAAATCTTGATGGTGGCATGGGCGGTGCAGGGGCGATCGGCATCCTTTTCAATGTGGACCCTGAAGGATTTGAGTTCGAACAGGGGCTGATACTGGTCGGTAAATTTTTCGAGCAGGATCTTGAACGATGCGTCGGCCATGTCGAACTGATACCCTTCCTGCTCCATGCGTTTGATTTCCGAAACGATTTTTCGACTGTCATATCCGTTGTTACCCAGCTCGATGCCGAGTTCCTTGGCTTTGTATTCGATGTTGCTTTTGCCGGAAAGATCCGATACCAGAACCCGTCGCTTGTTGCCCACCATTTCGGGCGCCATATGTTCGTATGCCCTGGATACTTTCATGATGGCGCTGACATGGATTCCCCCTTTGTGGGCGAAGGCACTTTTGCCCACAAAAGGCCTGCTGTTCAAAGGGATCATGTTGGCGGTTTCGCTGACAAACCGGGAGAGCGATTTCAGCTTGGACATGTTTCCTTCGGGAACACACTTGCGGTTCATTTTATAATAGAGGATCGGTATGATGGAGGTCAGGTCGGCGTTGCCGCACCGCTCGCCGTATCCATTGACGGTTCCCTGGACCATCACCGCACCCGATTGTACGGCTTCGATGGAATTGGCCACGGCCAGACCGCTGTCGTTGTGGGTATGAATGCCGAACTTGAACGGCAGATCGTCGGGTTGGGTGTTGTATTTTTCGCCCAGTGTTCGGCGGACATCGTCGATGATGGATACGAGCTCGAAGGTGAGGGTGCCGCCGTTGGTGTCGCACAGCACCAGAAACTCGGCGCCGGCGTCCACAGCGGTGCTCAGGGTCTCTATGGCATACTCCCGGTTGTTTTTGTATCCGTCAAAAAAATGTTCGGCATCGTAGATGACCTCTCGACCGTGCTGTTTCAAAAACGACACAGAGTCTTGGATCATCGCCAGATTTTCTTCCAGGGTATTGTTCATGACCTGTTCCACATGAAGATCCCAGGTTTTGCCGAAGATGGTGACCGCGGGGGTGTTGCTTTTTATCAACGCCTGGAGGTTTGGGTCGTCGGCCGGATCGATACCGGGTTTGCGGGTGGAGCCGAATGCCGTAATTCGAGAATTTTTAAATTCAGTCTTCTGAGCCAGTTCGAAAAATTCCATGTCCCTGGGATTGGAGCCCGGCCAGCCGCCTTCGATGTAGTGAATGCCGAAATCATCCAGCCGCTCGGCGATCTGGATCTTTTCTTTGGCACTGAAACTAATGTTTTCCCCCTGGGTGCCGTCTCGCAAGGTGGTATCGTACAGCATGATCGGTTCCATAATCTATTCTCCTAATTCGTTTCCATCCATAAATGGCCCCTTGTGCCTGCCCCGTGAAATGCTTGCCCAATGAAATGTTGACCCCGTGGAATGCCAAGCCTATTCCTCTGGGGCAACGCCGATTTCATCGGGGCGAAGCATATTTAACCGGGGCGGCCTTGATCCTGACAAAAATTGCTCATTTATGAATAGGAAACGCTATTGTGCCTCCAAGATTCGTGGATAAGCACGAATTGATTTTTCATAAATCGGTTATCGGTTTTCAGGCCTTAGACTCCTCACCGCAGCCCCGGCCTGCCACATTTCAGAATTTCCGATGACATCGAGTTCTTTTTGCAGTTTTTCGCGGTAGTCGGGTGCGCTGTTTGCATCTAAAACTCTTTTGGTTTCCACACCGGACACCACGCTTTGGTACAGTTCGTCAAACAGCGGCGCCACGGCGTCCCGGAACTTTGGGGCCCAGTCCAGAGCGCCCCGCTGGGCGGTGGTGCTGCAGTTGGAAAACATCCAGTCCATGCCGTTTTCAGCCACAAGTCGGATCAGACTCTGGGTGAGTTCCTCCACGGTTTCGTTAAAGGCTTCGCTGGGGCTGTGTCCGTGTTTCCGCAGAACATTGTATTGGGCCTCCATCACACCGGCCAGACATCCCATGAGAACGCCCCGCTCACCGGTCAGATCGCTGTGGACCTCTTTTTCAAAGGTGGTGGGGAACAGATACCCGGAGCCGATGGCGATTCCCAATGCCAATGTCCGCTCCTTTGCACGTCCGGTAAAGTCCTGGTGGATTGCAAAGCTCGAATTGATGCCGCTGCCGTCCAGAAAGTTGGTGCGAACGGTTCGGCCCGATCCCTTGGGGGCCACCAGGATGACATCGACGTTTTCAGGGGGTACAATCTCGGTCTGGTCTTTATAGACCATCGAAAAACCATGTGAAAAATAGAGGGCATCCCCTGGGTTGAGGCATTTTTTTATGTTCGGCCATGTGGTTACCTGGCCGGCGTCTGACAGCAGAAACTGGATAACGGTCCCTTTTTGGGCGGCTTCCTCCAGGGGGAAGAGGGTTTCGCCGGGAACGAAACCGTCTTCGACGGCACGGTCCCAGGAACGACTCTTTTCCCGCTGTCCGACAATCACGTTGATTCCGTTGTCTTTCATGTTCAACGCCTGTCCAGGTCCCTGAACGCCGTAGCCGAGGACCGCCACGGTTTCATCTTTGAGTACTTCCCTGGCATGTTCCAGGGAAAATTCATCTGATGTTATGACTTCTTCTTCCGTACCTCCGAAATTGATCTTGGCCATTCTGATCTCCTTTTGATGGTTTGTGTCTTTTTATCCGCCTGCAAAAGCAGTAAGCTTGAAAGTGACTAAAGTTTGAAGTGAACTAAAGCCCGCCCTGGTGGGACGCGTCATATATATTGATGGCCCATGCACTATTCCAAACCTGACTTTTTAAGAATAGCGTATGGGTGATCGGTCTGGGCCAGGGTTGATGGTTGTGTCCTTGGCACTATCGATTTAGATAAAAAATGATTTGCGCTGAAAGCGCTTTCCTCAACTTTAGGCATTTTAGCTCACTTTAGGCACTTGATCTATGTAAAAACAATCCCCTTCCAAGGGTAACCCAAAGCCGAGCCCTCTGGACCCGGATATTTACTTAATTGGGATCTCTGAAAAGGGCAATAATCCCCGTTCTTGCAATCTCTTTGATTCCGATGGGTTTGAAAATATTCAGGATCGCTCTCATTTTCCCTTCGTCACCGGTGACTTCAACGGTGTAGTGTTCAGGGCCGATGTCGACCACTTTACACCGGAAGATATCGACAATCCGCAAAATTTCAGCGCGGTTTTCCGGTTTGGCGATGATTTTAATCAGTGCCAGTTCCCTTTGAACGAATTTCTTTCCGGTGAGTTCGTGGACCTTGATGACATTAATGAGCTTGTTGAGCTGTTTTTCTATCTGCTCGATAATGGGCGGCGCCCCCACAGTGACCAGCGTAATTCTGGAGACCCCCGGGTCCGTGGTTTCGGCGACGCAGAGACTTTCGATGTTGAACCCTCTGCCACTGAACAATCCTGCAATTCTGGAGAGCACACCGGGCTCGTTGTCCACCAGAATCGAAAGTATATGTTTTTCTTCCATGATGCAAAATATCCTTTTTTAATAGACCGGGTTGATGGTTGAGTTAAACGTCGGTTTCCATGGACGGTCGTGGAAAAAGACGGTGTATCGGTTCGTCACGGGTGCATGAAAAAATTTATGTGAGCAGCATTTCCGTTACCGCGGCGCCTGCAGGAACCATGGGGTAAACGCATTCTTCCTTTTCCACCACAAAATCCATGATCACCGGTTTTTTGGACGCAAGGCCTTTTTTCAAAACAGCTTCCACCTCCTCGGGTTTGGTGGCCCTTAAACCCACCGCGCCGTAGGCTTCGGCAAGTTTCACGAAATCGGGGGCACAATCGAGACATGTGGAGACATACCGTTTGTCGAAAAAGAGTTGCTGCCACTGTCGGACCATACCCAGATAGCCGTTGTTCAGGATGACGACCTTGACCGGAAGACCGCACTGCACCGCCGTGGCCATTTCCTGGATGTTCATCTGGATACTGCCGTCTCCGGCAATATCGACCACCAGCGCATCCGGACAGGCCAGCTGCGCCCCGATGGCCGCCGGAAGTCCGAATCCCATGCAACCCAGGCCGCCGGACGTGATAAAGTGGTTGGGCCGGTCAAATTGATAATACTGGGCCGCCCACATTTGATTCTGCCCCACTTCGGTGGTGATAATGGCCTTACCTTTGGTCAACTGGTAAAGTTTTTCAACCACATACTGCGGTTTGATCACGTCTTTTTGCTCATAGGCCAAAGGCTGCGTGTCTTTCCAGTGTTGAATCTGTTCGAACCATTTTTTTCGCTTTTTCTTGAGATCCCCCAGATCTTCCTTGTCCAGGAGCTTGTTCAGTTTGGCAAGGGTAATTTTACAATCCCCGACCACCGGCGCAGTTACCGGGATATTTTTGCGTATGGATGTGGGATCGATATCGATATGTACGATCTTTGCGTTGGTGGCAAAGGCACTGATCCTGCCGGTGACCCGGTCGTCGAAACGGACGCCGATGCCCATCAAGAGGTCGCATTCACCGGTGGACATGTTTGCCCGATAGGTGCCGTGCATACCGATCATGCCGAGCCACAAAGGATCGGTGGCCGGAAATGCGCCCAGGCCCATCAGAGACGTGGTTAGGGGCGCCTGGGTTTTACGGGCCAGTTCCGTAAGCTCCTTTGAAGCTTTGGAAAGGATGACACCGCCCCCTGCAAAAATAACCGGCTTTTTGGCTTCCCTGATCAATTCAACGACCTTTTGCAACTGTCTCGCGTTGGGCTTGTAGGTCGGATTGTATGACCTGAGCTTGACCTTTTTGGGCGGCTTGTAATCGATTTCCGTGACAGATACATCCTTGGGAATATCCACCAGCACGGGTCCCGGCCGGCCGGAGTTGGCAAGATAGAACGCCTCCTTGATGATTCTGGCCAGATCTTCGGTCCGCTTGACAAGGTAGTTGTGTTTGGTGCAGGGCCGGGTGATGCCGACGATGTCGACTTCCTGAAAGGCGTCGTTGCCGATCAGGTGCGTGGGGACCTGGCCGGTAAATATGACCACCGGGATTGAATCCATGTAGGCGGATGCAATGCCGGTGACCGTGTTGGTGGCGCCGGGACCAGAGGTGACCAGACAGACCCCCACCCGGCCGCCGGCCCGGGCATACCCGTCGGCAGCATGCACCGCACACGCTTCCTGGCGAACCAGGACGTGGTGGATATCGGTTTTTTCAAGCTCGTCAAAAATGTCGATGACGACACCGCCCGGATATCCGAAGATCGTGTCAACGCCTTCTTCTTGTAACACCTTCATCATAATTTGTGCGCCTGTGAGTTTCATGTTCGTTCCTTCCTTGTTTATATTGACTGTTATCCTTTATATCTCTAAACAGAGTTTGTATGAC
>JAQYVT010000178.1 GCA_030145345.1 Desulfobacterales bacterium | reverse complement strand
GTTGTCGTTGGCGAAAATGTCTGTTTTGGTGTCAGAAATGAGGATGATATCGTCAGCGAAGACGAGGAGCCCTTGAGCGCCCTTACAGCAAAATACCTGTCGGGGTCTGTCTGCCCCCGTATGATGGGCTGGTACAAAGAGCGAGCGAAAATGATTATCGAAAAAATTAAACGAACAAAGGCTGATGGGATCATTATGCAGAACATACGATTCTGTGATCTTCACGGTTCGGAAAACGGCCTGCTTGAACGTGATCTTGACCGAGAGAATATCCCGTCCCTGAGAGTCGAAAGAGAACATGGGCCTTTAACCGAAACCGGCAGGTTAAAGATGAGAGTCGATGCATTTATTGAACAACTTGAATAAAATGCACGAAAAACGGTTACAATAATAGACCCCAAAAGGTGACGTATGAGACCTGAACTTAAAGAATACAATCTGGACAAGCTTTTTGCAGCCACATTCAGAGTTGCCAGAAACCTGGGGAGTTCAACGCCGGGTGAGATCAAAAATGTGTTAAAATATACGCCATACGTCAGCGGACTTTTAGAACCTGTTCTGGCAACCGGCCAGCCTGCCGTTACTTTTTTTGATCTTTTTAATGATTATTATTCCAACATCATCAATGCCCGAGAAAATGGTAAACGAGTGGTGATGACAACATTTTGCTTTGACCCCTCGGTTTTTTATGCCATCGATAATCTGGCGCCGGTGACCCTTGAAATAGGCACGGCATTAACATCGATGCTCTGGAAAAGGGGTTCCGCAGATTTCATGGACTATTGCACGGAACTGGGGTTTTCAGAAACGGGATGTTCATCTCAAAGAGGCGCAATGGGGGCATACCTTGCGGGCCTTGGCGCAGAAATAAATCTGGTTGCCCTGAACATGGGGGGGGTCTGCGACACCAATGCCAATGCCTATAACTTTGCCGCCCAGTATCTCGACATCCCCTATTACGGTTTAGACTATCCGTCTGAACTGACAACCGAAGAGGTGAGAGAATACCACCATAAAGATTACCGGGAGCTGATCAATTTTCTTCAGGAAAACACCGGGTGTAAATTTGATATTGACCGACTCAGAGAAGTGCTTGAAGAAAAGAAAAAACAGGATGCGCTAATGAGCGAAATAGATGAAATGCAGCGTCTTGTCCCGAATCCTGTTCCGGGCATTTACCATATCATGATCTACGCTGCCCGCTACACCTACTCAGGAAAGAAAAAGTTCACAAAGCTATTGGAAGAAATGACTGAAATAGTAAGATACAACGCGGTTAACGGGCGTTCCGGTTTAAAAAACGGTGTTGAGAAAAACAGGACATTTCTGGTCTACATAGATAACTATGCCCTCGGTATTTCAATGTTTGAGTGGTTTGAGAAAAAGGGTATCTCCCATATGGGCAATATTCTGTCACGAACATTTAATGAGGCGGCACCTTATACGACAGGCGTTCCTGGAACAACATACCAGATTGACACCACAAGTCTTGATACAATGATCGACAGCCTTGCCGATATTAATGCCCGAATGCCGATGACCCGAACCATCAGAGGACCTTATGATGCCCCCAACATGTGGCTCGAAGACAGCCTTTCCCTTGCAAAACAATACAGCGCCGATTGTTGTTTGTATAACGGGACTCCCGGCTGTAGAAACACATGGTCAAATATCAAACTGCTGTCACGTGATCTAGAAGCCATGGGGTACCCGACACATATAGCGCATGCGGATAGCTTCGATACACGGGTTGAGACATGGGAAGCAACTCAAACAAGACTTGAAGAATTTTATCAGATCCGGGGGTTATTATGAGTATCGTTGCAGGGTTTGACGTCGGCTCACTGACGACAAAAGCAGTCATTATTAAAAACAAAAAACTTGCAGGGTCCGCACTGATAAGATCAGGACCGAAACCCATTGAGTCGGCAACCCGCGTTATGGAAAAACTACTCGATGCAACAGGGATTCTCCAAAGTGATATCATAAGTGCTGTCGGGACCGGATACGGACGTGAAAAAATCACCTTTATCGACAAGGCGGTTTCAGAAATATCATGCCACGGTAAAGGCGCACAATGGTTAATTCCTTCGGCAAGAACCATCATTGATATCGGCGGCCAGGACTGCAAAGTCATCAAACTTGATCGAGACGGCAATTTGATAAAATTTATCACCAACGATAAATGTGCCTCGGGCACCGGCCGTTTTCTGGATGTTATGGCAAAGGTAATGAATATCGAGTCTTCAGAGCTTGGAAAGCTGTCTGCAAAATCGACTGAACCGATCACCTTTGCATCAATCTGTACTGTCTGGGCTCAGGCGGACGTTATTAAACACATCAATTCAAGAAAACCTGTGGAAGATATCTGTGCGGGAATCAATGCGGCTATGGCAAATAGAGTGGCGATGCTTATAAATTCCGTAAAAATTGAAAATGATATCTGCATGACCGGCGGCGTTGCAAAAAACACGGGGGTTGTGAAAACCTTGAGTAAACTGCTCGGCTGCAGAATAAAGCAAATTAAAAAGGCTGATCCGCAGCTTGTAGGGGCCATCGGCGCAGCACTCTTTGCAGAGCAAATGGCTAAGAAAAAAACGGGGGAAAAAGATGATAACAGCAGGATGTGATATTGGTTCAAGCACCGCTAAAGCGGTTATTTTTGAAAAAAATAAAATTATTGAAAGCGCTATAATCCCAGCGAAGTTAGACCCCATTGAGTCTGCCAAAACTGTTATGAAACTTGTTCTTGAAAGGGCCGGGCTTTCGATGGATAAAATCGGTAAAATTGTCGGAACAGGATACGGGCAGCAGGAAATTCCCTTTGCCCATAAACTTGCGTCAGAAATTGTCTGCCATGCAAGGGGTGCCTGGTGGAATAACCCGTCAACCAGAATGATTGTCGATATTGGCGGCCAGGATTCCAAAGCCATTAAAATTGATGAAAACGGACGCGTAATCCGCTATACATACAATGACAAATGTGCATCGGGGACCGGCCGTTTTCTGGAAATCATGGCGGATGCACTTCAGGTCGATCTGGATGATATGGGAGCAATCGGCAAGAGGTTCACTGAAAAGCTCACGATTTCCAGTCAATGTGTTATCTTTGCAGAAACTGAAGTTGTTTCACTCGTCAATGAAGAAAAAGAGGTTGCCGATATTTTGAATGCTCTCCATCATTCCCTTGGAAGCCGCGTGGCATCACAGGCACGAACACTTCTCATTGAAGAAGACGTCATCATGACCGGAGGCGTTGCCAAAAACATCGGCGTTTTTGAAGCTCTCTCCTCGGGGATTGGGGTTCCTGTACGAGCACTTGAGAA
>JAQYVT010000061.1 GCA_030145345.1 Desulfobacterales bacterium | reverse complement strand
TTGTTGCAGGATCGGTATGTGTTGGAAACCGAAGCCTACTGTGAAGACAAACTCACCCGGCATCTGCTTAACCGATAACAACAACGAATCCAACAGACGGGGTTTTTAAATGATGCTTCTCGGACTTGAACTCAGCGATGCCGGGATCCTCGTTGCCGGCGAAAAACCGGCGAGATTACTGGCAATCGACGGACAGAACCTGGAAAGTCCGGGATTTGCCATCCCGGAGAAAAAAGGTCTGCTCGTTGGAAATTCGGCGGCAAACCGGGCGCATCTGTTTCCGCTGCAGGTCATCAACAGGTTCTGGGACCGATTGAATACGGAACCTCTAAAACAGAAAAACCGGCACGTTCAAAATCATGCAGAAATCGCCTGCGCCCATCTATCTCACATCTGGGAAAAGGTTAAAATCCATGGCGATGAGATGATTGTCGCCGTTCCCGACTATTACGGCCGGGAACAGCTTGGACTTATTCTGGGGATGGCCCAGGAGCTGTCGATTCCCGTTAAAGGGTTTGTATCCCTTCCAATAGCCGCATCCTTTACGCCTTGCCCGGATGCAATGTTGCTGCATCTGGACATCCATTTACATCGGTTTGAGATTGTATATCTCCTCCAGGGTGAGCAGTTGACCCGCGAGAACTCATTAACCGTCGAGGAAATTAACCTGGAGCAATTATACCGGGTATGGGTGGAATCCATTGCTGAAGAATTCGTTCGGTCCACACGGTTCGATCCGCTTCACCAGGCCGCCACCGAACAGGCGTTATACGACCGACTATCCGATGCTTTGGAAATTTTTAAACGCCAACCATCGTGCTTGTTTGAAATAACACACGGAACCGATAGTTATCGTATTACCTTGCCGTCGGACCTGCTGAAACAAAAGAGCCGGGCAGTGTATGATGACATCTGCCGTTTAATTTTTAAAATGCGGGATGAACACGGTAAAAACGGGTTCAGGACGGTTCTTCAACTGACCCATCGAATCGCCTGTCTTCCAGGATTGAAAGATAAATTGTCGGAAATCGATCATTGCGAAATCATGGAACTCGAGCCCGGAGCCGGGGCTCTGGGCGTCTTGGGGTTTTGGCGCCAGGTGGCCGATGGCCCTGCCGGGCAGGGGGCGTCCTTTTTCACCAGCCGCCCCTGGCAGAAGGCGGAACCGGAGACTTTCCGAACGGTTCCGGATAAAACTCCCGACCAGGACCCGGCGACCCATTTGCTTTACGGGAATGTGGCCTATCGGCTCTCCGAAAAACCGCTGTTCATCGGCTGCGATCGTTACCCGACCGGAAAAGGCATCCATGTCAAGGGGCAATCATCCGGCGTTTCCAAAAAGCATTGCACGGTTCAGCGTGACGCTGAAAGGGTTGTCTTAACGGATTACAGCGATCAGGGAACCTTCGTGGACGATCGACGGGTCGACGGAAGCACCTCCCTGGACGTGGGCCAAATCGTTCGTTTGGGACCCTCTGGAGAAACCCTCCGGCTCATTGTCTGTATGGAGACCGATGAAACGTAGAAAATTAAATGTATTCAGCCTATCTTTTATCGACTGCATCTGCTGCGGGTTAGGGGCGATCATTCTCCTGTTTGTCGTTGTAAACGCCAAGAGCGCCATTCGCCGGGATGCGGTGACGGCGGATTTGCGTGCCGAGGTCAGCAGACTGAAAGACCAGGTGTTGGACGGCAAAAAGAACCTGGTCGAGGCCCGCAACACCCTTTTACAAACCGAGGCCGAACGGGTGACGATCCAGGGGCGATCCCGTGAAGTCATTGAAATGCTCCATGAAAAAAAGGTTGAACTCGCGGATCGGGACACGGAAACCCTGGCAACCAAAGCACACACCAACAGACTCAAAGCCGATCTAAAATCATTGGAAGCGGAACTCCGTCGACTAAAGGCCGGTGCCAAAACACCTGATGAGCTGGGGGCCAGGTTACACCCGTTTCCCGGGCATGGAGATCGCCAGTACCTCACCGATTTGAAGATGGGCGGCAAACGTATTTTTATTCTGGTAGACGCTTCCGCCAGTATGCTCGACCAAACCATTGTGGGGATTATTCGTCGCCGAAATTTAAAGAATACCCAAAAATTAAGGGCTCCCAAGTGGCGCCAGGTGGTAAAAACCATCGATTGGCTGCTAAGCCAGCTGCCACCGACCAGCAAATTTCAGATTTACACATTCAACGAAACGGCACGGCCGCTGGTCCAAGAAACAAAAGGGGTCTGGCTGGATGCCGGGGACGTAGACCGGTTAAACCTTGCGGCAGACCGCATGCACCGCTTGGTCCCGGAAAAAGGAACCAGTCTGTTAAATGCATTCAAAGCCATCGGCGAGATGAAACCGCCTCCGGACAACATATTTTTACTTTCCGACAGTTTGCCGACCCTTGGCAGCAGCAAGCCGTGGCAAACCAGGGTTTCCAGTAAAAAACGGGTCCGTTTATTCAAGGAGGCGATCCAGAGACTGCCGGCCCGAGTTCCGGTGAACATCATTCTTTATCCCATGGAGGGAGACCCACTGGCCGCAGATGCCTATTGGCGTCTGGCCAAGAAAACCAAAGGGGCTTTTTTCTGTCCTTCGGGAAATTGGCCGTAAAGGGCCTTCTGAATGACATGACTTTGAACGTCAAAAGAAAAGCGTTTCGACGTTATTTGTTCAAAACATCAACTTTTGGCATCCCAGGGAGCCGCCATGCTGGAACGATGGAAAATTAATCAGTTTCAATAGGCCAATACTCCGATACGCCATCACGACATTTGCCATTTATGCAGGATGAAAAAGCGCAGACAGAACATAGAAATATTCAGCCTTTCTTTTCTTGACTGCATCTGCTGCGGATTTGGTGCCGTCATATTGCTGTTTGTACTGTCCAAGTTTGCCGAACCGGTGGTTATTGAAGAGATCAAGGAAAATATGCAGACCGAAATCGTTCGCCTGGAAACCGAACTTTTTGAAATTCGGGGTGAAACCCCTATCTTGAATCAAGAGCTCACGGCGAAAAAGGAGCAGCTGTCCGATGCGAAAGAAAAGCTTGCCCGCCTCCAGGGCGATCTTTCGGAGGTTAAAGGCCGATTCGCCGCATCCGAAGACGACGCCAAGGTACAGAATATAATTGAGGGCAGACTGGCCCGGGCACGACAGGCGCTGACCCAAGAAATGCAACGGCTTTTGAAAAGCCGACCTAAAAAGATTGCCCGATCGGTGGGGGGGATTCCGGTGGACAGCGAGTACATCGTCTTTATTATCGACACCTCGGGCAGCATGCAGCAAAATGCCTGGAGCCTGGTACAGAAAAAAATGCGGGAGACGCTTGAAATTTACCCCAAAGTCAAAGGCATCCAGATCATGAACGATATGGGAACGTTCCTGTTTTCCCAATATGCCGGGAAATGGATACCGGACACCCCCGCCCGCCGCAGGGCGATCATCTCGGCCCTTGCTTCCTGGAGCGCTTTCAGCAACAGCAGCCCGGTGGAAGGCATCACCGCAGCGATCAATCTGTTCTATTCGGAAAATAAAAAAATAAGTCTCTATGTCTTCGGCGATGAATTCAGTGGTCCGGCAGTCCAACCGGTCATCGATGCGGTGGACCGAATCAACACGGCAACCAAAGACGGATCTCGTCGTGTCCGGATCCATGCCGTGGGTTTCCCGGTGGTCCTGGAAAAAACGAACCAGCGCGGCAACACCGGCGAAAGATTTGCCATCCTGATGCGCGCGTTATGCCAGAGAAACGGGGGTACCTTTGTGGGGCTGAACAGCACGAGACCTTGAACTGCAGCAGCGTCCTCGACTTTTGTAACATTAGGGTTCAGCTATTGACTTTGCTCGCGGTGCCCTTATTATTTGTTCACTTCCAAAGCATTATCGTCGACCCGTAGGAGGGTAAAAAAAAGAAAACATGCGATTTATCTTGTACAACATACGTTATGGCGCAGGTATTGGACGGAAATTTCACCTTCCGGTACCTTACAGCGGCTATTTTAAACACACCAACGGAAATTTAAAAAAAATAGTGGATTTCATCAAACCGCTGAATCCGGATATTCTCGGATTGATCGAGGTGGACGCCGGATCTTTCCGTACGGAAAAAAGCAACCAGGCGGAAGCCATCGCCCAGGAATTGAAACACTTTCATATTTATCAGTCAAAATATTCCACGGCTTCAGTGGCCCAAAAAGTGCCGGTGTTGAACAAACAGGGCAATGCGATTCTCACCAACCAGAGGATCGTGTCTCAAAACTTTCATTATTTTAGCAATGGTGTCAAGCGTCTCGTGATCGAACTCGAGTTGGAGGAGTTTTCGATCTTTCTGGTGCATCTGTCTATCAAATTCCGCCACCGGCAGTATCAATTACAGGACCTTCATAACATGATTAAAAACCAAAAAAAACCGGTGATTGTTGCCGGTGATTTCAACGTGTTGTGGGGTGATCGGGAACTCCAATTATTCCTTGCCGCGACTCAACTACACAATGCCAACAGCAACGGGGAACCCTCCCATCCCAGCCGAGCCCCGCGAAGACAACTCGATTATATTTTTCATAGCCCGGAAATTCACGTCACCCATTTTCAGATACCACCGGTCAAATTCTCCGACCATACCCCGCTGGTATGTGATTTTGAGGTTGCAACTGTCTCATAAGGCAGCAGATTCGGTAAAATCGGCAATCCCGAAGGGTCTCAAATGGTGACACTTTTTTGCTTAAATAAATTCACCTATTGGATGAGACCTATGGGTGATTTCAGCAATGTATATTTATCTATACGTATTAATTTTTTATATTTCTGTCCACCCGCCATATCCTTTGAGATGTATCCGGGTTTTCTCTCCCATTATGACCTCAAAATCAGGTGAAATCTGTCAAAGAAGGGCACTTTTTTTGACAAAAAATGTCAAATCCCTTTTAACCTTTAATCTGTGTAATTACGATAACATGCTGAAATATAATCAAAAAATTCTTTTAATTGATGCCAAATTGTTATTTTGTACGATTTTTGCATGTCATAATTGAAACCCTAAAAAAACACCTGAACATAAACTAAAATTGCTGTTTCTGTTCTATTCTCTTTTCTCTTCGCTTACGCCGTACGCTATCTCTTGTTCGGGTCTTTCACAAAGTAGTAGGAATGTAACCGTTAATTTGGCGATTTAGATCCCAAAAAAAAACTAAATAAAATCGTCGCGTGAAACCTTTCCCAACGCAAACAGTGGGGCTTTTCGACCGCACAGAAACCGGGCGATTTTCTATAAATTAGACCTGTTACAAAAAACCTAAGAAAAATTTTATTCTTTTTTGTGAAAGGTAGCATAAAAATGAGTATTATCGATATGTTCAAGCCCAATATAGAAAGGTTGAAAAGTAAGAAAAAGGTCAATCATCTGATAAAGGCTTTACAATATAAGAACGATTGGAATGTTCGAATGTCAGCAGCAGCATCTCTGGTTGAAATAGGGTGGGAACCTATCGGCGAAGATGGAATTTATTATCTTATTGCATTAGGCGAATGGACTAAATTGATCAAAATGGGGGTGTCCGTAGTTGAACCTTTAATCGCGGTTTTGCAGGATCATAATAGTTCTCCTTTGCACTGCGAAACCATTAAAGCATTAGGGGCCATAAAAGATAAACGAGCCGTCGAAACCTTACTAAATGTTTTGCGGGATAATAAAATACATCTTCGTGAAGAAGTGGTAAAAGCACTGGGTCAGATCGGAGACAAGACGGTTGTTAAGCCGTTAATTTCAATGTTGAAAAATGAAGATGGTATCGCCTTTCGCTGCGAAACGATCAGAGCCTTAGGCTCAACGAAAGATAAACGAGCCGTCGAACCTTTAATCGCTGTTTTACAACAAGAAAGTCGAAAACCCCGCTTAGATACAAACATGAATATTATCATGGAGGTCGTTATCGCAATGGGGAAAATAAAAGATGAAAGAGCTATAACACATTTAGTGTCTCTTTATAATGTTTACACAGACTACCTTAACAAGAAAATTAAAAATGCTTTATTTACAATCAACACTGAATTATCCAAATTTTACTTGGCGATATTGAATTCTGATGAAAATAGATTGTTGGAAATTGACAATGGATTCGATTTGGCTGTTGAAGCACTATACCACAAAAATAATTGGGTGCGCCGGCAGGCAATTTGGGCATTAATGATATTAAGAGATTATAGGGCCGTTGAACAGATTAAAAAAGAGCTTAATGACAATGATTTAATTGTCGTCAGTTATGCAATCTATGCTTTAGGAGAAATCGGGGATGATAGAGGGATAACGCCTTTAATCGATATTTTACTCAATAAAGATTTTCCTTTATGTAATGGCGGGAACGGTTCAACGTTTGCTGAACACCGGTGTAGCCCTCGTTCAGAGGCGGCTGTTGCATTGGGGAAAATCAAAGATAAACGTGCCTATGAAGCGCTGATTGCGGTTTTTGAGGAAAAAGGATGTGACTGTTTAATGGAAAAATCTGCTTGGGCACTCGGCCAATTGGGTGATAAGAGCGCCATGGACGCACTTAAGTCGCCTAAAAATCGTACAAATTCTTCAAGGAGAGTAAAAAAGGCTATTGATAAACTGGAAAAAATAAAACGTTAATCCTGATAAAATTTTCCAGAACAGGCATGTTAAAAAACCCGATGGGGATAACGTTTTATAAGGGGTGTAAACCTTGAGCGAACCCTATAGTTGCAACGTTAGGTTAATAACTGATGGAAAGGAGGCAAGAGAATATGCTCCGCACAGTATCCACCCTCCTGTTTTGTATGATGGTTTTCGGGGCTTCAACAGCCATGGCTGGAGAACCGCAACTAGTCATCAATAAGAGAAACAGCGATACCGGTGGACCGTATTTTAACCTGAACGGCCAAGAAAAAGCCTTTTTGGGTGGAGAAATACCGCCGGATGAACCATCGATGTTTGCGGATGGATATAGCGAACTATCGATACATTATGTTTCACACAAAAAATCGACCGTTACCGACCTGACTGTAATGGAATCGTGTGCCGGGTGTTTGAAGGTTCCGTCTGACAAGAGGCCCGCGAAAATTACGTTGTTCGGTGAAAAAGAATACGTCTATGTCTTTGCCGAGGTTCGATCGAAACCAGATAAAGAAGAAAATGGCAGGGACCCCAGATTCATATTATGGTATCAATACTCGGTTTTTGATGCCTGCAACGATACAGATCCTCCAGTCTCGGATTTCCCGGTTTATAAAAAATCCCATGATGGTTCCCTGCTGACACTGGGACCGATCGATGTTCGAGATGTGTATGATTCCAGCACCGAGGAATTTATAAGATATGAAACCGAAACATCGAAAGGCAAAGAAAACGTCAAGCCGCCGGACATAACCCGTCTGTTCAAATGGTTCGGTTGGTTTTGTCAGGCAAACATTTTCGATAAAAATTCGGATGGAAACGCAGATGCCTATGGCTTTACAGTTGTCAAAACCTATTAAGGGTCAATGATCAACCCGGAAGGTTTTGAAATGGCTTCTATACGTTTACCCTTGACGTCTGAGCCAACCAATCCTGCCTACGCCAAAATCCGGCCGATCGTATCGGCGTGAAATGCTCGTCCAATGAAATGTTAACCCCCCTCGATTTGCAGGTTATTTAGCTGGGCCACCCCCTCAAATCCAACCCATCCACAAAACACTTGTGCAAAAGAACACTATAGCCCTAAAGCAGCAACATATGGGGGTTCCTCGACTTTCGCTCAATGAGGTTCTCACGGTACGGCTCTGAAAATGTGTAATTTTTTTCATATTTTTTATGGAATTTACCCCACAATTTCAGATATCTTCCCATGGATTAGAATCGCCGTTCATGCGCTACTATAGCTATAACCATTTGATAATCAACACAATTTGTATCAATAAGTTGTAACATGCTGATTCTGCATGATATTTGCATGCTAAAAAACAGTAAAACTCTCAATCCCAATTCCATCATAAAAACAATCCGGTTTGCAGGATCAAGAAATGAGCAAAAACTCCTTAAGAAAAATTAGAGAAGCCCTTATGATTAGTAAGGCTGAGCTGGCCAGAAAGGCGAACATATCCCCGATGACCGTTACACGGATTGAAAATGGAATGACTTGCAGAATGGAAACAAAGCGAAAGGTTATTTTGGCTTTGGGGTATGAAATTTCAGACAAGAACCTCGTGTTTAGCGATTAAACAAACCCATAACATCAAATTTCCATTTTTTTCTAAAAAACCCGATACAGCCACACCTGAAGTTGGTTGATGATCTTGAAGGAAGTTCTGCACGTGAATTGGTGAGCACGCCGATAGAGTATGGTACGAGTTTTTATCAAATTATCCGGGAAAATGGACCGAACATAGCAACAAATTAAGAACGGTGGTGCGGATCATTTTTGAGGATTTACAGACACCCATGCCCATGCCGATATGATATAAGATATGTACTTATCTCACTATAATCTGCTGAGAAAGCCATTTCAGTTAACCACAGATCCAAAGTTTCTTTGGCTCGGCGAGAAGCACAAGGAAGCTTTGGCAACTTTAAAGTATGGTGTCGTCGATCAGAAGGGATTTTTGCTTGTTACCGGAGACGTAGGCACGGGTAAAACAACATTGATTAATGCATTATTAGAGAGTCTCGAAGACGATACGTATGTTGCAAACATAACCAATCCTTCGTTAGACCTCATCGATTTCTTTAATTTTATTGCAATATCGTTCGATATCCCCAAAAAATTTGACAACAAAGTAGATTTTATTGTTCATTTCAGCCGTTTTTTAAAGAAAGTATATTCGGAGAATAAAAATGTTCTGCTCATTATTGATGAAGCTCATAGCTTGTCAAAAGAACTTCTTGAAAATATTCGGTTGTTGTCAAATATAGAGCTTCCAGAGGAAAAACTAATCAACATTTTCTTTGTGGGTCAAAACGAAATAAATCAAACCTTGGCGTCACAAGAATGCCGTGCCCTTCGGCAAAGAATCATGCTGGCTTACCAAATCAAGCCATTGTCAGAAGTTGAAACGTTTGAATACATTAAATGCCGCTTGAAAATTGCCGGGACTGAGGTAAAACTCTTCAGTCGAAAAGCAATCCAAGAAGTATATGGGTTTTCTCAGGGCTATCCTCGACTCATAAACACAATTTGTGACCATGCTCTTTTAACCGGTTATGCCCGTGATTTGAAGAAGATTCACCCGGACGTCATCAAGGAATGCGCTCAAGAGCTCCGTCTCCCCGGTGAAACCCCAAAGAACATACGTTCTAGTTTTTCTGAGCCGCATTACAGCGGGGGCCAGTCTCATTTTGTGAGGGATCCATTTGGAAATGAGATCGGCATGGAGATGGGGGCCTCCAAAGAAGTAGAAACCCCGCCCGCCACTTTTTCTCAAACAAAAAGTGGCAAAAAAAGTAAGGCATTAGAGGAAGACGTCAAGGGCAATAGCGCCAAAGGTTCCAGAAAGTTTTCTGCGATACGTACGATAGAAAGACCATTTCTCTGGGGATCGGCCGTGACCGTTGCGGTCATCTTCATGCTCCTTACGGTTCTATCCAATAAAGTGATATCCTCAAAAAAAGATCGACAGAAACCAGCAACTCCCGTAGTCGCCGCCGCTTTATCATCTTCGAGTGAAACAGGAAACCATTTTATCCCATCGACCTTCCCTGATAGGGGCAAAACAACAGCAGGTAATCCCGTAGAGGATACAACCAGCAGTGAATCGAAGACGCTGAAACCAACTGAGCTGGCACTCGCCAAAAAGGAACTATACAACAAGAATTACGTTCGAGCAGTGGAATCGTTTGAAGATATCATCGCCCGAAATCCGGAAAATATGGCGAAAGTTAAAGCGTATTATTCACGGGCCTTGCGAGGGAAGGCCGGTAGACACATGGGGAAAAGTCCCGATAAGGCTGAAATATTACTCCGGAAAGCAGTTGATGCTGATCCTCAAAACGTCGAAGCACACTTTGATTTGGGAAAGCTCTATACCCGATCGAAAGACTACGCAAAAGCCATCAATGCTTACCAAAAAGCAGCAGCCCTCAACTACCGTACTCCGGACACCTTTTTTAATCTCGGTTTTATTTATGCGGCAAAAGAGGATTACAGGAGTGCTGAAAAAATGTTCCTTGTCGTCGCAGAGTCGAGGCCAACGTATCTCGACAAGGCCCTTTTCAACCTGGCGGTGGTCCAACAAAAACAAGGAAGAAGAAAACAATGCATTGAGAATCTTGAAAAAGCCCTGATGGTCAACCCGAAAAATCAACGGGTACGAACATATCTTAACCACATCAAGGGCAACTCAGAAGGGGTGCAGTGATGTCTACTGTATGCCGGATAATGGCTCGGAGTTTGCTGGTTCTAATCTTGATCTGTGTGTTAAACTGCAGTACTTCTCCAAAAAGGCACTCCCAGCCAAAACTTAAAGCGCTTCCTGTTCCGGTGAAGGTCGAGCCTGAAACGGCGGCTGCCGTGCCAAAGACGCCTGCTCCGATGAAGGTCAGGCCAAAAACCTCCGCCCTAGTGCCGGAGACGCCTTCGGAGCTTGAGCCCCCATCATTCACCCCAGAACCCCGCTTCTATATACACCGGGTTCGCTGGGCAGGGGAAACGCTTTCCATCATTGCACAATGGTACACCGGCGCCTTTAAAAATTGGAAGGCCCTATCCAACGCAAACCCCACACTCGATCTAAACCGAATTGTTATCGGCGCTGATATCTTTATTCCTGAAGATTTATTGAAATCCCACAAACCCATGCCGTTTTCCTTCCTTTCCTCCTCAGTTCCCAAAAAACGTGTCCAGGCCTTTACTTCCCAAAAGCCATCGACAGCATCCGGTTCACCGGAGCTGTTCGGGCCCATAGAAACCGATCCGTTATCCATAGAATCCCGTGTGGTCGATCTTTTTGGCCCCATAGAAGATGAGCAGGCTTCAATAGATCCCGAGGCCATAGAGCTATTCAAGCCCCCAGAGTAGATCAGAAGATGGCCGTTGAGGTGATTCAAGACCCTAATTGAGCGAAAGCTGAAGGTGTTCCCCCTGTGGAATTGGCTTCGCCCCGATGAAATAGGCGTTGCCCCAGAGGAATAGGCGTTGCCCCAGAGGAATAGGCTTCGGATTCCA
Organism: Desulfobacterales bacterium; assembly: GCA_030145345.1. Lineage (GTDB taxonomy): Bacteria > Desulfobacterota > Desulfobacteria > Desulfobacterales > UBA11574 > JAAXQD01. The sequence continues at coordinate 7,555 of JAQYVT010000061.1, read as the reverse complement.
CGGGGTAAACATTTCATTGGGCAAGCATTTCACCGGGCAGGCGGATTCAACGATAACGGGAACTTCGTTTTACTTGGACATGGCCACAAGAGTGAAGTTGTCGTCCGCTGCCATTTTGGGTTCACACGCCATTTCCCTTGACAATGGGTTCTGGGTTGATTACGATTTCAACTTAAAACAATTAATTGTCATATGATAACAATGGGATATGAAAACAACTTCCAAAAATACATGGGAAATAAATGGGTTGTCTTACAGATGTTCTCAATTTTGTTCACGCTTGCTTTGGGCATAATACGACAATTCGCAAACAGTGATCGGAGGCTGTTGGATGAAAAGTGTATCGAAAGCTGAACCTCACGGCGGTTCATTAATCAATCTTATGGTGGATGAAGAGCGGGCTGCAATGCTCAAGGATATCGCCCTGAACCTGCCGGACATTACCCTGAATGATCGGCAGCTTTGTGATCTCGAACTCCTGACAAACGGAGCCTTTTCACCCCTTGACGGTTTTATGACCCGGGCGGACTACGAATCCGTCCTCGACCGTATGCGTCTTCAAAATGGTATCCTGTGGCCCATACCCATATGCTTAAGTATATCGGATACCAAGGCCCGAACCCTGGAAGCCGGCCAGTCGGTCACCTTGAGGGATCACGAAGGTTTTTTGCTGGCCATTATGCACATTGAGGACATGTGGCCTGGGGATCGAGAGAAAGAAGCAACTCTGGTTTACGGTACCACCGACACTGCCCACCAGGGAGTTAAGTATCTGTCCAATACCGAGGGGGATTATTACATCGGGGGCAAACTCGAGGTTCTAAGTCTTCCGCTGCATTTTGACTTTAAACAGCTTCGCATGACGCCCCAGGAGATCCGGAACATTTATCATAAACTCGGATGGCGCCGGGTGGTGGGATTTCAAACCCGGAATCCTATCCAGCGCCCTCAATTTGAAATGACGGTCCGGGCCATGCGTCAGGCCAAGGCCAATCTGCTGCTGCTTCCTGTTACAGGCATGACAAAACCCGGCGATTTTGATCACTACACCAGGGTTCGGTGTTATCGGGCGGTGACCCGGCACTACCCGCCGGATTCTTTTGTGCTGAATTTGCTGCCGTTTTCCATGCGCCTGGCCGGACCCAGAGATGCACTTTTACATACCATTGTCGCTAAAAATTACGGCTGCACCCATTTTATCATCGGACGTGATCACGCCAGCCCGGGAAAAGATGCCGCCGGGAAATTTTTCTACCCAAGCGATGCGGCTCACAGAATGACTGAGGAGCATTGCAGCGAAATCGATATTAACATGATACCGTTTGAAGAGCTGGTCTATTTGCCTTTTGAAGATGAATACCGGTCTGCAGATCAGATTCCCGATGGCGCACAGTATATTTCTTTTTCGAGTTCCGATATTCGCGAACGGATCAGAACCGGGCGAAGCATACCGGAATGGGCAACGTTTCCTGAGGTTGAGGCGGAATTGAAAAAAGCATATCCGTCTCCTGACAAACAGGGCTTTACAATATTTCTGACCGGACTTTCAGGTGCCGGAAAATCGACCATAGCCAAGGTTCTGTATGCGCGCTTTCTGGAAATAGGCGATCGACCGGTTACCCTGCTGGACGGCGATATTGTGCGGCGGAATCTGTCGAGCCAGCTGAGTTTCTCGAAAGAACACAGAGATATCAATGTTCGACGCATCGGCTTTGTTTCCAGTGAAATCACCAAAAATAGAGGCATCGCCATTTGTGCGCCCATAGCACCCTATAATGCCACCCGATTGGAAATCAGGAACAACATTGAAACTTACGGCGGGTTCTTTGAGATTCACGTATCCACGCCTCTGGAAGTCTGTGAAAAAAGAGATCGTAAAGGGATGTATGCCAAGGCTCGGGCGGGTTTGATCAAGGGATTTACCGGCGTCGATGACCCCTATGAAATTCCAGAGTCACCGGAACTGAGAATCGACACCGCCGATCTGGCGCCGGATGAGGCCGCACAGGAAATTCTGCTCCTTCTGGGGGAGAAAGGATACATTTAACCAGTTTCCATCCATAAATAGCCCTTGTTGCCCGGATCTGCGTTCTCCGCGGGTTTTCGACCTTGATCCGGACAAAAATTGCTCATTTGTGAATAGGAAGCCCACCGTACCCATTTTACAATGGTGGATGGACACTCACTAAAATTACAATGAATCAATTAACGTATCACTTGTTGACGGCATTATTGGCTGCAAAGGACGCCGGCAGAGCGATTCTCGATGTATATCGTCAGGATTTTGACATCTCGTATAAAGCCGATCATTCGCCACTCACCCTAGCGGATCGGCGCTCCCACAGCATCATTGTTTCTCACCTGTCAGACGTGTCCGGCGAGGGCCTTCCGATTTTGAGTGAGGAAGGAAGAAGCATCCCTTATCAGGAAAGACGTCGGTGGGAATATTTCTGGATGGCCGATCCTTTGGACGGCACCAAGGAATTTATTAAAAAAAACGATGAGTTTACGGTGAATATCGCCCAGATACATCAAAACAGGCCGATCCTCGGGGTGATTTATGTTCCGGTTAAGGATGTGTTATATTTTGCAGGTGAGGGCCTGGGCGCATACCGGGTGGACGACAGTGACATTTTAGCGCTAAGCACCAACAAGCCCGTAAAAAATGATGCCGCCGGCGTTTTGGAGACGATCCTGGCGGGCTCCATTAAACTTCCGGATGATAAACATCGTTTTGAAAAAAAAAATTCACAAATAACCATTGTGGGCAGTCGTTCCCATGCCACAAAGGAGCTCGAAGCTTTTATTGAAACCATGCGAAAGGAATATGAACAGGTGGAGTTCATATCTGCCGGCAGTTCTTTAAAGCTGTGCCTGGTGGCTGAAGGGCGGGCAGATATTTATCCGAGGCTGGGACCCACCATGGAGTGGGATACGGCTGCCGGTCAGGTTATTGTGGAACAGGCTCAGGGGAGCGTCCTGAACTATGAGATGGATGAACCCCTTCGGTACAATAAGAAAAACCTGCTGAACCCATGGTTTATCGCCAGAATCAATGATCCAGCGTAATTCTTCAATTCATGGTTCACAATCGGATCACAAAGACAAAAAAAGGTTAGGGTATAAACCCTAACCTATTGAATTCATTGGTAGGCGGTACTGGGATTGAACCAGTGACTTCTACCGTGTGAAGGTAGCACTCTCCCGCTGAGTTAACCGCCCGTTATTATGATTTGTCCACCATCTCCTTTAACTCTTTACCGACCTTGAAGAAGGGTAATTTCTTAGAAGTCACATTAATCTTTTCGCCGGTTTTCGGGTTCCGTCCGACATACGGCTTGTAATTTTTTACGGAAAAACTGCCAAAACCCCTAATTTCAACCCGATCGCTTTTTGACAACGTTTCTTTTAAGGCGTCGAAAAACGTGTCAACAACTTTACCAGCGTCTTTTCTGCTGAGCGCCACTTTATCCTTGAGTGAATTAATCAAATCGGACCTGTTCATAAAAACTCCTTATCGAAAGATAAAAAATCCAATCGTATCATTTTCAATGACTTCAGGCTTCTGAAGGCAACTTATTATTTATATAAAGCATTGTTAACTTTTAAGTCAAGTACTTTTTTCCATATTCAAAACAGCATGTTATTCCATGTTTTCCAATGACGCATCACCGAGTGTTGCGATTTCTTCGGGAGTTGGAAGGTCTTTTAAATCTTTAAGATCGAATGTCTCTAAAAATTGTTTCGTGGTGGCATAAATAATCGGTCTGCCGGGGATTTCCTTTCTGCCCAGGATCCGTATCAGTTTCCGTTCAAGCAGCATTCGGAGGATACCGCCACAGTTGACGCCACGGATGTGTTCTATATCGCTGCGTATAATCGGCTGTTTGTAGGCGATGATCGCCAGTGTTTCAAGGGCGGCCTTGCTCAAGCGCAGCGGTTTGGGCTGGATTAAACGTTTGATCCATTCCCGATATTCGGGACGGGTACGGATTTGGTATCCGCCGGCGACTTCTCGTAAGAGGAAACCACCCTTTCGAGCTTCATATTCAGCCGAAAGCTCAGTGAGGGCGTTGTGCACCTCTTTTCTTCCTGGCTCAATGAGAATATTCTTAATACGATCGATTGTTAAGGGTTCCTCTGTCACCAGGAGGAGGCTTTCGATGATGTTCTTTATATTTTCCATCACAAGTAAAAAAGTCTGATAATGCCGGTCCGTGTATTCTGAATAATACGGACCAAGGAGAGTTTCACCATTTCAAGAATCGCAAGAAATGTCACTATAACTTCGCTTTGTTCAGCGTCTTTGGGAAAAAGTTCGTTAAAAGTTGTCGATCCCCGGGTTTCAAAAATTTCTACGATCTGAACGATTTTGTCCCTGACGGAAATCGTATCGGCGGTGATGTTTACCCGTTCGTGGGGGGATATATTTTCAAGTATTTTTTGAAACGCATCGATAAGTTCAAATAATCCAACCGGTATGATTTCAGCTTCATGATCCATCAGATGATCTTCCAGTCGCGGATTTCTGACAAAGGTGTCTTCTCCCAGAAGGGTCCTGGCGGCCAGTTTCTCGGCTGCTGATTTCATCCGCAAATACTCTTCAATGGGTTTGACGAGTTCCAAGCGGGGATCTTCATCTTCTTCTTCATGGGAAGGGAGAAGCATCCTGGATTTAATCTTTGTCAGAGTGGATGCCATCACAATAAAATCTCCGGCAATATCGATGTTCATTATCTTCATCCATTCGATGTATTCAAGATATTGTTTGGTTATCAAGGCAATGGGAATATCATAGATGTCCACCTCATGCTTTTTGATAAGGTGAAGCAAAAGGTCCATGGGACCTTCGAAGATATCATCGATTTGTACGTTATAGATGTCCGCTTGCATTGGGTTAAAACGTCTCCAACCAGATCTCCAGGATGTAAAATTTCGATGTTTTGAACGGTTTATAACTAAAATCTGCAATTGCCGGTTTCACCGTATCCCCAAGGCGCAGGGCCTAAACCTGTAGTCAACCACTGCGAACGCCCTGTAACATGCCAGGTGCGGTGAAAGCGATGATTCCAAAGAATGAAAAAATTTTTCAGGCAGGTTTTAGGTTATATTTTTATGGCCGCTCTAACCTCCGCCATGGTCTGATGGGCGACTCGCCGGGCTTTTTCACATCCGTCCGCGATGATGTCGTCTACGAGGGCCGGATGTGCTTCGTAATATTCTCTTTTTTCGCGCAAGGGCTCAAGGGCTTTGATGAGATTTTGAGCCATTATCTGCTTGCATTCCACACACCCGATTTCAGCGCTTCGGCATTCTTGGTTTATTCTTTCGATGGCTTGGCCGTCGCTATAAAGCTTATGAAATTCAAAAACATTGCATACATCGGGATTTCCGGGGTCGCTTCTCCTTGCCCGCTGGATATCCGTCAACATTTTGGCGACTTTGGCGGTTATTTCATCGGGGCTGTCCGATAGAAAAATCGCATTGTTATAACTTTTGCTCATTTTACGCCGGTCTAAACCGAGAATTTTGGAGGTGTCTGTCAAAATCGACTCCGGTTCCGGGAAAATATCACCGTAGAAATAATTGAATCTTCTTGCTATTTCGCGCGTAATTTCAACATGTGGGACCTGGTCGACACCGACTGGGACACCATAGGCCTTATACATAATAATATCCGCTGCCTGGAGCACCGGATAGCCAAGGAAGCCAAATGTGGAAAGGTCTTTGTTGCTGAGCTGGGTAATCTGATCTTTGTAGGTGGGATTGCGCTCCAGCCACGGAACCGGTGTTATCATGGAAAGGATTAGAAACAGTTCGGCATGTTCTTTGATGTGTGATTGGACAAAAAGCGTGCTTTTTTCAGGCGATAGGCCCGCACTCAGCCAGTCAACAATCATATTCCGAACATATTCCGCAATCCTGCCGGTACTTTCATAATCACTGGTGAGTGCATGCCAGTCGGCAATAAAGAAAAAACAATCGTACGTTTTTTGCATTTCGACCCAATTTGCAAGTGCGCCGTGCAAATTGCCAAGGTGAAGTGGTCCGGTAGGGCGCATTCCGCTTAATATCCGTTTCTTTTTCGTCATAGGGATTTTCCTGTACTGTATTGAAATAATATGTTTATTTTAATTTCGAAAGCCTATTTCCCAAGTCCGTTTCTTTAAAGTCCGGATCATTGTTCGACGGCTGTTTCTGGTTTATTGCTATTTTCCAAGTAGAATATTGAACATCGGGGTCAAAAAAAACGATATTAACCTATCCAGAAGATTTGTTAGAAGCAAGAAAATAATGATGATCATGCCGAATCGTTCAATACGAACAAATTGCACCCTTAAAGCTGGCGGCAGGCACATGGCAAGTATTTTGCTTCCGTCAAGGGGGGGAATCGGGATTAGATTGAATATGCCAAGGACCAAATTAATAACCACACTATAAAAAAGCATGTGATAAAGATCCATGATCAAGGGTTTGAAGATGGAAGGATACCATACCCATTGAAAATGGACCAATGTTTGAAAGAGAGCTCCCGATAAAATCGCAAGGATGAAATTGGCCAGAACACCGGCCGATGCAACATAAATGGTACCTTTTCGAATGTCACGGAAATTGGAAAAATTCACCGGCACCGGTTTGGCATAACCAAAAATTACCGGAGAACCGGTTAATTTCAAAATGAGCGGCAGGATCAGCGATCCGAAAAAATCAAGATGTTTTATAGGATTGAGCGTCAGCCTCCCGGCCAGTCGGGCAGTATTGTCTCCCATTCGAAGCGCCACATAGCCGTGAGCCACTTCGTGAATAGTTACGGAGAATAGAAGTGGAACGATCATGACAACGATTTGATTCAGATTTAAATTATCGAACATAATTTCTCACAAAAGACAGTTCATCATTGCGGGTTTTAAGACGACCGTTTAATTTGGCATCAAGGACAGCCTGCAGAATTTCACGGTAAATCGGTCCGGGTTCAAGACCCATTTTTTTCAGGTCTTTGCCTTTAATAGACGTATGGATATGCCTCAACTGAGTAAAATAATTGGAGATGGAACGCTTGGCCATTTCATTTTTCGTGGCGGCCATCATATAAAGGATCAACTCGATCTTAAAAACGGAAAGCCGATGGTAAATTGTACTGTTTTTTGCAGAGAGATTTCGTTCCAACCAAGAGATGCACTTGTCAGCCTCAAAGCGTTCTTTGCAGAAGATGGGCCTGTAACGAGGGGCTATTCCAATCCTCTGACAAATTTCGCCGGCCGTTTTTTTGTTGCAGGATCTGACAAGTGCCAGAAAATATACCGCCCATTTCATATAGAGTTCTTCCAGAAAGAGCAAATCATGCCAAGATAACACCTTTTTGACCGAATCAAACAGTGAAATCATTTCGTTGTTCAGGACTATGGAGGGGTGGATCACACTCAGAAGATTATATTCATTCAGCCGTGTTATGGCGGCAAAAGGATTTTCTTCTTCAAGAATCTGACGGAGCTCGGCAAATACTCTCCTCCCGCTGAGGTTTTTAAAAAAGTCCATTTTTACGGCGTTTTCAATC
>JAQYVT010000177.1 GCA_030145345.1 Desulfobacterales bacterium | reverse complement strand
GTGCAAATGATAGCTATGAAAATATTGATTTTCTCTATTATATAAAATCCCCTAAAAAGATAAAGGATTAAATTTTAAATCCTTAACGGCTGCCGATGGCCTTTAGAAATAGATTAGAATGATTGCGGATACCCTTGCCTGACAGCCTGCTCCAATAACGGGAGTTCATCATCCGTCAAAAAATCAAAATGAGCCGCTCTTTTCTTAAGGGACAGGCTTCCGTTGTTCTGAAGACAAAGCTGAATAAATAAATCTATCAGGCGATCGGGCATATCAACAATATTTTGAATATTGTTTTTGGTGTTGTCGTAACTGGCAAGAAAATTCAACTCGTATAGGAGTTCCGTTTCAATGGTTTGGCTCACAAAACCATACAACGCCTCCGCTTGAGCCGTCATATCCATATAACGATACCAGCACGCTGTATCGTTATGGACAATCATTTGGCCGAGTTCATCCAAACTGTATTTTGTAAGCTGCATGAATGGACGGGAAAAGGCTTCTAAAGAGCCGTCGTATTCTGCCGGATTTTTAAGCATTACGGCTGAGACTGGAAACATCAGACCTTTGGGCACCATCTCCTGAATTGAAAGAATATTGTGGATCAGAAATCGATGAATTCGCCCGTTTCCGTCTTCAAATGGATGCATGAACACAAAACCATATGCGATTATAGCGGCATGAATTACAGGGGAGATGCTCCCTGTCATCATTCTTTGGTTAGAAGTTATAAGTCCCTGCATGAGATCCGGCAAATCGCAAGGCTTGGGGCAGATATAATGAATCACTTCTCGTTGATAGGCGATGGTTTGGCCCACGTAATTTTGAATTGTTCGGTAGTCTCGATCCTTGAAACGGGAATCGACAATCCGGTTCTGCAGGCCTATTAATAATTCCTTATCGCAAAAATTCTGCCTTTCCGCAAGCTCCAGGGATGCGATGAATTTTTCGATCCGTGATGGATTGGGTGTTGCATGTTCTATCTCAAAGGAAGATTTGGTCTCTCTATTATAGAGATAGGTCAATGCTCTTCTGAGCAGTTCAGGGGGATAGGATGTGACAACCTCTTCACATCTTTTTCTCAAATCAACGGAATCCATTCTTTTAAGCTTGTCTGTTTTCCTGACAATGGGACAAAAAGCATTTGTCCCGAGTAGATTATTAATAATCCGGTGTCTTTTGGATTTTTCTCCGGAAAGCACCGTGTAATAGAGATCCGAGGACAAGGCTTCGACATAATTCCCTTTAGTAAGATCCTCTATGGGAAGTTTTTTCCCCGTTAAAAATTCATAAAAAAACCAAATACGTCGGGAATATTTTCCGGTTGGTTTGGATTTAATGTAATCCACAATTTCAATTTCGGCAGCCATATTAAAGACAAGCTTCAGACAACTCAGGTTTACGCCATCGTATTTCAAAGCAAACTCAAGATGATCTCCGACTTTATCACCAGGCCAGTATTTAGAAGGATAAATATCTTCAATACAGCCCTCTTGTATTTTTGAACGGTGAATACCGATTGTTGAGACCGAGGAACTATGACAAAGCGGCATAGTCGTCAGTTGAAATTTCACAATTAGGTGGGCATAACCTGCAGAACGTACTTGTTCAACGTTTATTTCCATGGGATTACCTCGTAAAACTGTTACTATTCCGATAATATAGTTATAAATAGCCTAATTGTCAAAAAAATAGTTACAAAACGACATTAAACGAGAAAAATAATTAACGGCTGCCGATGGCCTTTAGAATCTGTTTGGCCTCGAGAAGGGCCTTGGAAATATTGTTTCTTTTATCTCCCAATTGAATCTGGATGGTTTCCTTTTTGACATATTTATAGGACACCAGTTTCTTTAATTTGCTGTCTATTGATTCCAAAGACATCTTCAGGTGGGCAGGAGAAAACGTCAGGGTCAGGGAAGTGGGGGTTATGTCCAGGCGTTTTACCCCGGCCTTGACGGCAAATATCCTCAGCATTATTTTCAAGAGCATGTTTTCCGCTTCCCTGGGCAGTTTGCCGTAACGGTCCAGCAATTCTTTTTTCATATCTGAAATATCTGAAATCTGCGTAAGCCTTGACAAACGACGGTACAGAGTCAGGCGCTGTTCAACCGATTCGATATACTGGTCTGGAAATCCAGAGGACATACTGGCATTAATTTCCGGATCCAGGGCTTCGATGCTGTCTTCTCCTTTGAGATCATGGACGGCCTGGTCCAGCAGCTTTAAAAACATATCATACCCAACGGCGGCAATATGTCCGGACTGGGATGCCCCAAGGGCGGTTCCCGCTCCCCGGATCTGCAAGTCCTTCATGGCAATCTGGAATCCGGATCCCAGATCTTTATATTCCATTAAGGCGGACAGCCGTTTCTGGGCATCCTTGGAAAGCTTTGATTCATCTGAAATAAACAGATAGGCATAGGCTTGATTGTCTCCCCGGCCGATCCTTCCCCTGAGCTGATAAATCTGGGCAAGACCGAACCGTTCCGCCTTATTGATGATCATGGTATTGGCGGAGGGGATATCAAGGCCGGATTCCACGATGGTGGTACAGACCAGCACATTAATCTCTAAATTAACAAACTGGAACATTACCTTTTCCAGCTCGCTTTCAGACAAACGGCCATGGGCAACCCCCACCTTTGCGTGGGGAACAAGGGTTTGAATATGATCGGCAATTTTAAAAATACTTTTGATATTGTTATGGATGAAAAAGGTCTGGCCCTTCCTGGCCAACTCTCGTTCCACGGCGTCCTTAATAATCGTATCTTCATATTTTGAAATATAGGAAACAATGGGCTGCCGATCGGCCGGCGGAGTGGTGATCACAGAGATGTCCCGCATGCCGGTCAAAGACAGGTGCAGGGTTCTGGGGATGGGGGTGGCTGTCAAGGCCAGCACATCCACGGTACTTCTCTTTTTTTTCAAAATTTCCTTGTGTTTAACACCAAACCGCTGCTCTTCATCTAAAACCAGCAGCCCCAGGGACTTAAAGGTCACATCCTTTTGCAGCAGCCGATGGGTACCAATGACGATATCCACAAGGCCTGCCTCCATCTGTTTTAGAATCTGCAGCTGCTCTTTGCGGCTGCGAAACCTTGACAGACATTCAATGTGGACAGGGTAATTTGCAAACCTTTCTTTAAATGTCAGCAGATGCTGCTCGGCTAAAATGGTTGTAGGAACCACAATTGCCACCTGCTTTCCGTCATTTACCGCTTTAAAAGCCGCCCGGATGGCAACTTCTGTCTTCCCGTATCCCACATCACCGCAGACAAGCCGGTCCATGGGGATCTTGGATTCCATATCCAAATGAACATCGTCGATGGCCTTGAGCTGATCCCGGGTCTCTTCATAGGGAAAGGAGGCCTCAAAATCATTGTAATAATTGTCCGGCAGGCTAAAGGCAAACCCATTGTTTACCTTGCGTCTTGCATACAAATCCA
>JAQYVT010000176.1 GCA_030145345.1 Desulfobacterales bacterium | reverse complement strand
TCGAAGCTTACGACGTTAAAAAAGCAAAGAAGAAATCTTATCCCCATCCTTCAGATGATCCAGAAAGAGCTTGCCTATCTCCCCCGTGAATCCCTCAAACTGGTGGCAGAACACCTCGAAATACCGGAATCTGAAGTTTATGGCGTTGCAACCTTCTATAATCAATTCAGATTTCATCCGCCTGGCAAACACCCCATCAAAGTGTGCCTGGGGACGGCCTGTCATGTCCGGGCGGGTGATATCATACTCGAAAATTTTGAACGTAAACTCGAAATTTCCGAAGGTGAAACCACGCCGGACCGAGAGTTCAGCATTGAAAGGGTCGCCTGTGTGGGATGCTGCGCGCTGGCTCCCGTAGCCATTATTGGCGAGACCGTTCATGCCCATATGGCTCCCAGCAAGGTGGAGGGGCTTATCCTGCGGATTGCAATAGAAAAAGAGATGGCTGAAAGAGAAAAACAAAAAAATGAATCCGGCCAAGAATGAAAAAATAGATCAGAAATTCAGTGCGATTTTTGAAGCGGCCGAGAGACGCCGAAAAGCATTCACGGAGACGCCGGTTCCCAAAATTCACATTGGTATGGCGACATGCGGTATCGCCTCCGGGGCCCTTGAAACCAAAAAGGCATTCGAAGAGATTCTCGCTGAACGTAATGTGGAAGCCATAATTCATCCGGTAGGCTGTATCGGCCATTGTTATGCAGAGCCGGTGGTTATTATCGATCATCCAGATTCCGGATTCCCGCCCATTTTCTATCCCGAAGTTACCGCAGGCAAAGCCCAAATGCTGGTAAAACTTTTTTTGCAAGAAGGGGACCCCCGATTTGAACACATCCTCGGTGCCACCATGGAAAACGATCTGATTCCTTCGGTCATGGAGTTTCCACGGTTCAACCAGGAAAAACGGGTCGTTATGGAAAAATGCGGGCATATTAATCCTGAAGATATCTATGACTACATTGCTGAAGGCGGGTATTCAACCCTTGCGAAAGCTTTGCAGCGCTCCCCGGATGAGATTATCAACGAGGTCGAGCATTCCGGTTTAAGAGGCAGGGGCGGCGCCGGATTTCCCACTGGAAGAAAGTGGAAACTGGCCAGAAATACCGTAGCGCCGGAAAAAATCGTCATCTGCAACGCAGATGAAGGGGACCCCGGCGCATACATGGACAGAACCATTCTGGAAAGTAATCCCCATCAGGTCATTGAAGGCATGGCCATCTGCGCCTATGCCGTGGGCGCTCATAAAGCCGTGGTGTATGTCAGATCGGAATATCCCCTGGCCGTCAATATCGTGACAAAAGCCATTGGGCAGGCAGAAGAACTGGGACTTTTGGGCAAAGGGATTCTGGGCAGCGGGTTCGACCTGGAAATTGATGTGTTCCAAGGATCCGGTGCCTTTGTCTGTGGTGAGGAAACCGCCCTGATTCGATCCATCGAAGGGTATAGAGGCATGCCCCGGCACCGTCCGCCTTACCCGGTTCAAAAAGGATTGTGGAACACGCCGACGATCATCAACAATGTGAAGACCCTGGCCTCCGTGCCGCCCATACTGGATAATGGTGCGGCGTGGTACAGAGACATCGGGACCGAAAACAGCCCGGGCACTGCAATTTTCTCCATCGTGGGCAATGTGGTGAATGCGGGTTTGGTGGAAATTCCCATGGGCGTATCTTTGCGAAGCCTGATATTTGATATCTGCGGCGGAATTCCCAATAAAAAGAAATTCAAGGCTGTTCAGATCGGTGGGCCCTCCGGCGGATGCCTGAATGAAGATTTCTTGGATACGCCGATCGATTTCGATTCTCTGACCGAAGCCGGCGCGATGATGGGATCCGGCGGCATGGTGGTGATGGATGAAGATACCTGCATGGTAGAAGTTGCCCGGTATTTTATCGATTTCACCCAAAAGGAATCTTGCGGCAAATGCACCTTTTGCAGAATCGGGACCTACCACCTGCTTAACATACTCCGACGATTAACAAAAGGGGAAGGCCTTGACGGTGATCTGGAACTGCTGGAAGCCTTGAGCCGGGACATAAAAGCCGGGTCACTGTGTGGTTTGGGTAAAACCGCCCCGAATCCGGTGCTCACGTCACTCAAATATTTCAGGGAGGAATACGAGGCCCATGTCAAAGAAAAGCGCTGCCCTGCCTTGATGTGCCGGGCGTTGACCGCTTTTTATTTCGATTTGGACCTGTGCGCCCGGGGATGTGATGCCTGTGCCACATGCTGTCCGGTTGACGCGGTATTCACCACCCGTAACCGCAAGAAAGGGGTTGACCAGGAACTTTGCGTAAAATGCGGCGAGTGCCTGGTGGCCTGCCCGCCGGAGTATGATGCGGTCAGAAAGGTATCTCCTCCGAATCTGGTTCCTTTTATAGAGAAGGTACCGGAAAAAAAAGAAGAAGGACGATAAGACATGCCGAAAATCCGGGTGGATGGCAAGGAGATCGAAACCAAACACGGGACGACCTTACTTCAGGCCTGCCTCGACAACGACATCTATATTCCCAACCTTTGTTTTCTGGAAAGCATGGAAGATCCTTCGGCGTCCTGCAGGATGTGCTTTGTTGAAATCGAAGGCGAAAAACAGCCGATAACATCCTGCACGGTTAACGTCAAAGATGACATGGTTGTCAAAACCGACACTCCGGCCGTGAGACAGTTGCAACGAACCGCCCTTCGACTGCTCCTCTCGGTTCATCATGTGGATTGTAAGCATTGTCCGGCCAATAGAAAATGCGAACTTCAGCGCATCGCCAAATTTCTAAAGGTCGGCTTAAAGCCCAAGGGGCTTGATCGATACCTAAAAGAGACAGAAATCGATCAGAATCACCCTTTTTTAAACCACTATCCGAATCGATGTGTTTTGTGCGGAAAATGTGTGCACATTTGCCGGAGACAGCATGGTCAATCTGTTTGGACCTTTGCCAAACGGGGGTTCGATACCGTAATCAGCGCTTATGGTGAAGCGGGCGCGTCGTCGCTGACCTGTGAGAAATGTGATGCCTGTGTGAAAATATGTCCGGTGGGTGCTTTGACGTTAAAGGATGTCCAAGAAGGCGGTTAACGAATTGAACTGCAACGGACCGCCCGGTTGAATTTCGGAGATTACAACCAGGCAAGTTCATGTTCTGCAACCCCGCGACCGTACGTGCTGAAATCCTGGTGCAGACAGGCTAAGACATCAATGGACTAAGCCCGTTATGACTGCTTGATGATTCTGATGATTTTCGGCTGGTATTCGTCTTTTTTGGCCAGCTTGTTTCCCCTTGATTTAACGAATAGAAGTGTAAGCCCAAAAAATGAAAAACCCATAATTGCAGACAGCATGGACGTGTCGAAATTAAAATTGGGCGCCAGCTTCTGACCGATAAAAGCGCCGACGAGCATGGTTAAAATCGGAAACACGTAAAGCAGAAACGTGGCTTTTAGCAACTGGGATGTGTCGAAGCTAATCA
>JAQYVT010000060.1 GCA_030145345.1 Desulfobacterales bacterium | reverse complement strand
ACCCTGGCCCAGACCGGTCACCAATACTCTATACTCAAAAGGCATTTTTGTAATGGTGCATAGGTCATATCAAAATATGAGCAATGCGCACCAGGGCGGGCTTTAGCTCACTTTAAACTTTAGTTCACTTCAAACTCTTGCAGCTATTCTTTTGGCAGAGCCAGAGAACTCTGACCTGGCCCAGAGGACCAGGTTTTTTAGGACGAAATAAACGTCCATATCGGCCTTATAATTTACATCTGCTGCAAGATTTTTTTAACTGAATTTCCGTCTGCCGTCGCTCCGAAATGCTTCATAATTGAACCCATGGCTTGCATCTTGTTCTTGAATTGGGCAAAATCGATGTTGTGTTTAATCCATTCGTGAATTTCCGCTTCAGAGGCCATTTTGGGCAAATACGTTTCAACAATCCCGATGAACGCGGATTCCGTCCCTTGACCTTTTTGTTCCAACACCTCTTTTTCAGATTTCAATAATTTTTTTAGGATTTTTAGAACCTCATCGTCCGAAAGCTCTTTTTTATCGAGTCTTGCAAATTCGCCCAGGATAACACGAAGGGCGTCTTTTCTCTGGACATCCTTTGCCTTGATGGCAGCAGTTAAATCCTTTTTGATCTGTTGTTGAAGGTTCATGGTTCCCCTTTTATTTGTCGTATTTCTGTATTTATAAACCTAACAGAATATTAAGGTCATGTCCATACCGTGTTAATAAAGTATTGATTAACGCCGAAAAGTCTTTTACCCTAAGTACGTTTAGAGAAAGGGAACAAGCCGATGACACCCCGTTTACTGTGTCGTCAAGGGTTGCCAGTCGTCTACGGCGGCTTCACCCCCGACGCTTTAGATCCGGGGCATCCTCGGCTTTCGTTCCATTAGGGCAATACCCAAGAAGACATCCAAGCACACATAAAACAACCATTATGAAACACTGTCAAAATTTGAAGTCTAAAATCCTGCCGGCGCTGATCCTATGGATGTTATATATATCTGCCTGCTCGGATGTTACGGAGAAGGCACAACCGCCTGCCGAAATAAAACCCCCTGTTCTGAAACAGCATCGTGTTGAATACGGTATCGACTGCGATGATTTGAACCTTGTCAAAGATCGGGTTCAACGCCATCAAAATCTCTCTGATATCCTACTGAAATATGATGTCCCCAATTCGGTAATCCATAATGCGGCGCTGAAATCCAAAGCCATATTCGACGTACGAACCATGAAAGCCGGAAATCCATTTTGTATCATCCGCAGCACGGATTCTTCAAAAAAGGTTCGCTATTTTGTGTACGAACGCAATCCCGTCGATTATGTTGTCTTCGATTTCGACGATCCAATAAAAGTTTCTTTGGGTAAAAAGCCGGTGCAGCTTCAAACAAAAACCGTTACCGGACGGATTGAATCGTCTCTGTGGGACACCCTTGCGGAACAGGAATTGGACATGGAGCTGGCCATCAAGCTTTCCGAGATTTACGCATGGGCCATCGATTTTCATCATCTTCAGAAAGAGGATACCTTTCGGGTCGTCTTTGAAGAAATATTTGTTGGGGAAAAGCCGATTGGAATCGGCAAGATACAGGCGGTCAGATTCGATCATAAAGATAAAAATTTCTATGCCTTTTATTTTGAGCAGGATGGTCATGGAAGTTATTATGACCAACATGCCGACAGCATGGAAAAAGCATTTCTCAAGGCCCCGATAAAGTTTTCGAGAATTACTTCGGGTTTTTCCAAACGACGGTTTCATCCGGTTCTAAAAAAATATAAAGCTCACTTCGGAATAGATTATGCCGCCAAGACCGGCACGCCGATTATGAGTACCGGCGACGGCATTGTTCTGAAGGCCGGTTATGACAAAAATAACGGCAAGTATGTAAAGATCAGACACAACGGAATTTATACGACCCAGTATCTTCATATGTCTAAATTTGCCCCTGGAATTAAGCGGGGCAGAAATGTAAGGCAAGGGGAGGTTATCGGATATGTGGGATCTACCGGCTTGGCCACCGGTCCTCATCTCTGCTATAGATTTTGGAAAAACGGCAGGCAGGTGAATCCATCTAAGGAAGATATTCCGTCGGTTGAACCCGTTAAAAAAGAAGACCTTGACCGCTTCAATCGACAAATGGCCGATCTGAAACAACAAGTCGATATCCTTGATATATCAAAGATATTGGCAAGCCCCCATGATCCGGAACCGGCGGATCAATGAAGAATCCGGCGTCCCTTTCGGATTCTGCGGATGCGACTGCAATTTTTATTGGAGCTCCCTGGAGCCCCGTTGAAATGGCTTCTCGTCAGTTGCTCACACACCAGAACATCGGTTGGAAACGCCATTTCTTCGGGCAGATTATCCAGGGGAAAGAACTCTGCTTCGCTGGCATCTGAGCCGGCCTTTAGTTCACCGCCCGTACATGTTCCCAGGAACCATATCCCCACCGTCTGTTTTTTCAGATCGTGAAAATTTGAATGAACGGCAAAAACATCTCCGATATCCGCATCCAGACCGGTTTCTTCTTTGAACTCTCGGACGGCTGCCGCCCGAACATCTTCATCGTATTCCACGTGGCCGCAGGGGATGCACCACATCCCCGGGTAAGAACCGCCCCGCTTTACCAGGAGCAATTCGTCATCTTTTAACAAAATAACCGCAACACCCACCGTTGGATTTTTATAACGCGTCCATCGACATCGCTCGCAGAACATTCTTCGATGATGACTTCTCGCTTTGGGCTGCAATCGATCCCCGCAAAAGGGACAGAACTTGAACTCCATGATGTCATCCTTTATCCTAAACTGAGGGTTTCAAAACTTCCGGTGAACGCTTTTTGATTCATCTGCCGAAAAGCGCTCCGTGAAGCGACGCTCAAAATTCAAATTGGTCCAGCCGACCAGCGGTAGGTTTTGAAACCGGTGATTGGCATGCTAATTTTGAGTCGGACGTTTTGAAATGGGGATCAGTGATACCATGATCCCTTTTCCACCGCTTCCCGGTATTTTTTGGTGATATATTTTCTCGGAAATTCTTCATTGGACAAATAAACGATCGTACTGTTCACAAAAGTATCATACAATTCTTTGAACATCTCTGCTTTTTGGGTTTCATCGATAAAATTCCGTTCTCTTTTCTGCTCAAACAGAACGTTTTCCCCGAGTACAGTTGCGATCTCATTCACGCTTTCCGTCGATTGACCCGGGTCCTTTATCAACACTTCCGTGACCGGGATTTCCATACGAACAACCAGGGAGATCTGCCACCGGTCCCCGGCGATTTTTCTTGAAGCATCGTAGAAATTCAACTGCATGCCGTTTTCAAGGTCCATGGTTTTTATGAGTTTTTCTTTCATCCAAAATTCCTTTTCTTACGCCGTCTGTATGATTTTACCGATACATGTCAAAGACGTTCTCTATCAATTTTAGTTTTTTTTTGCACTAGTTTTGTTGAATTAACCCAAAGGATCTGTTTTTATATTTGCCACACAACCGTATTTACTGCTATGATACCCCTATAACCCTTGCAGGAACATCGATGAGACAGCGGTTGTTATTTATAGGCAACCGGTTCATAAATTCTCGACCATACCAGGAAAATTCCAATGAAATATCTGCCCATTGATAACCGTCTGTTTATTGAAAACCGCCAAAGATTTGCCGCCAAACTCCAACCCGATTCCATTGCTGTATTGAATTCCAACGATGTGATGCCCACAAGCGCCGACGGTAGCCGATCCTTTGTTCAACATACGGATATTTTTTATCTCAGTGGAATCGATCAGGAGGCGAGCATTTTGGTAATGTTCCCGGATGCCGGAGAAAAAAAGCACAAAGAAATCCTGTTCGTCAAAGAAACCAATCAAGAAATCGCCACATGGGAAGGCCCTAAACACTCGAAAGAAGAAGCCGCAGCACTATCCGGAATCCAGACGATTTACTGGACGACCGAATTCGAGAACGTTTTCAGATCCATTGTTTTTGAGGCTGACCGGATTTACCTGAATTCCAACGAGCATTTACGGGCCGATGTAACGGTGGAAACCCGAGACGTCCGTTTTTTGAAATGGTGTCAAAAATCGTATCCACTGCACAAATACGAACGGCTTGCACCGATTATGCATCACCTTCGGGCGGTTAAATCTCCGATGGAAGTGGAACTGATCCAACAGGCTTGCGCGATAACCGAAAAAACATTTCTCCGGCTGCTCGGTTTTATCCGGCCGGATATATGGGAATTCGAAATTGAAGCCGAAATTTATCATGAATTTCTGTCAAATCGATCACGGGGCCCTGCCTATGCGCCGATCATTGCTTCGGGCCCAAACGCCTGCGTTCTGCATTACGTCCAGAACAGCCGACAATGCAAAGACGGCGATCTGTTGCTCATGGATTTTGGGGCCGAGTATGCAAACTATGCTTCAGACCTAACGCGAACGGTGCCGGTTAACGGGATGTTCACCCCGCGACAAAAAGCGGTTTACAATGCCGTACTGCGCGTCCAAAAGGCGGCCATTCAAATGCTTAAACCGGGGAATACCTTCGAAGCGTATAACAAAGACGTGGGCACAATTATGGAAAAGGAGCTGATCGGCCTGGGGCTGCTGGATGCCAAAGCGATAAAAAACCAGGACCCGGACGATCCCCTGTATAAAAAATATTTCATGCACGGCGCATCTCATCATCTGGGACTGGATGTTCACGATTTTGGGAATAAATACCGGAAATTCGAAAAAGGGATGGTTTTTACCTGCGAGCCCGGCATTTACATCAAAGAAGAAGGTATCGGCATCCGGCTGGAAAACGATATCCTGATCACCCAAGACGGGCCGGTTGATCTTATGAAAAATATTCCCATCGAACCCGAAGAGATCGAGGATTTGATGAACAAATAAAAATGTCCTTAGCGGATTTAACCGTTGGTTATTTTGGAAAAACTTAACCGTTGTCGGTATCACAACCCCTGAAAGCCATTAAAAACCTTGTTAGATCCATCAGATATCTCAGTTTGACCAATTTGTGTGGTCGCGGCAAGATAACCCGGTGTTGATTTCGGTTATAAATCTTCACTTTTCGCAAATTGAACGTGTAGGCCCGAAATCATTGGTTTCCGCATCATTCACTTATGGCCACATATTTTTTTTCGAATTATGCTCCAATAAACTTCCATAGACCTATTAGGTCCCATCTATTACATCTCTCAATGTTCTCGGCGTTCCATAAATTTAGCGAAAACTCCTTATCTGCCCTCAATTGACCGCAAAAAGCCCCCCAGGAATAACATTGCTTTTTGCTACCATATATTGTGTCATTTAATTCTTGACATACAAAATACATGATTCTATACGGTTATTAGATAAGGATTACCTCCCGATTCGTTGTAGTTAATTCGGGTAAAATAGGTGTGTCATCTCCAATTGAGCCGGTGGGATCTCAGAGGATTCAAGGGTTCAAGGGTTCGAGTGAAAATGCTAAAGGAAGAATTATACGTTCTAACTTCACAGATATTGTTAGCAGGGGATTTAGATTGAATTGAAAAAGTGAATTGGGGACACTCAAAAAAGACATCGCAGAATGTTAATGCGCTGATAAAGTCTTTAGAAAACCAACCCTTGGATCCTTGACCCCTGCCTCCGGCCCATAGGGCCTGCGGCCCGGAGGGAATCCTTGGAACCTCTTCTCCAACTAAATTGGAGAAGAACCTTAGATAATTATTCTTTTAACATTTGATTTAAAAAAAGTGGTTTGCCATGAAACCGACAGTACTCGATAACGGAGGGAGGCGATTCGGAGTAACTATTCGGTAATTCTCTTATACTTTACATATTCCTGGACGCAGATCTGATAAGGAATTAAGAAGCGGACCAGAAAACAAAAACCAAGAACATCAAATCAATAAAGACATTTTAAACGTGCAGCGTCCGCAATCAAGGACGTAACGCCTAACATGAGGTTTCATCATGTCTATATTTGCCACAAAGGTCGATGGCGCTACCGATAAAAATCCAGACGGTATCAACAGACAGCAAATCATCAAAAGGTGTACCGCTGGAGAAAAAATTAAATTGATTAGAGAACCCAATAATCCGTATGATGTTTGTGCAATTGGTGTATTTCGTGAATCAGGTGAGCAAATAGGCTGTTTGGCAAAATATGTGTCCGCCTATCCTGAATTGGCTTATCATATGGATATAGGTGGGGAAGTTTCTGCGAAGGTTAAAAAAATAATCGCAGAACGTTCAGGATTCTTAGGGGTTAAAAAAACGTATTATTGTATTGTAGAAATTACAAAAGGACCTGTTCTCTTATTTAAAAAGGAAAACGAGGCGAAAAAAATAATAAAAAAAGCCAAATCCATTGAAAAGAACGATCCCGAATCTGCAATACACTTATACCAGAAGGCTATGACTATTTTAGGAGAAGTAGATCTGCTTTGCGAAAAACATAGCGAAATGGATGAGCTTATAAAGGTATATGGCCTTAAAAAATGGAGGTTTGTGGAATATCCTATCAACCGGCTTACTTTACTTTTAGAAAATCTTATGAGATTTCAAGAATGTTTGGAACAAATTGAAAAATATGAACAAATTGATGATAGGGTTGGCCTATCCAAAAAAGATAAAGAAAGTCTTGATACGCGAAAAGCCCAAATCGCCAAAAACTTTGACAACAAAATTTTACATATCAACAGGTATAGAAGGAAATGGGATATTATTCCAAATGACTCCGGTTCAAAAGGAGTCCGCTACGACAGGCGCGGAAAGGTTGGAGATGGTATTATACTTGTAGACTTCGACCGACGACAAAATAATGCCCCCGATTACAGTGGCGCTAAAAGACGAAGCGGTATGGATAGAAGAAGCGGTATGGATAGAAGACAATATGCTGGTTGAAATGTCCTGAACGAAACTTAATTTGACAACGATCAAATTCTTCTGTGTGTTAATCAGGTTTTATGGTTTTAAAATAAACCTGATCCTTCTTTCCTAATTTCATAATGATCACTTCCTTATTCTTCGGATCACCATGTTCGTCAAAGGCAATGTTACCGGTAGCTCCGTGAAAATCCTTTGTTTGTGCAAGAGCATCGCGTATTTTGGCGCGGTCGAGGGACCCGGCACATTTTGGGATACAATTGAGATAAGACGTAAAAATTGGGACTGTCAAAACCTTTGATTCTTTGAGTTCAATCCGGATCAAATCCTTTACAACCGGTTGTCAGAGCGTGCCTTTTTGAATGAGGATAGTTGCGGCAATGGGTTGGTTTCGTATGATGTATCCGGCAGATATATCTATCATTGTTCGGGAGTCTTTTCAGCCATGGGCACCTGCCAAGCTCTTCTCCGGTTTCCTGATTAATCCAAATATCATTGAAAAAAGAACTCTGATCGACAAATTTGAGAATATCCCAGCGATCTTCCAACTTCCACCGGTTAATATCTTCGTCGAGTACAGAATTGCAGTAAGCATCGGAAAGATTTAAGCAACAATGACCACACTGTTTACAATTGAAGTTTTCCATTTCTGTTTCCACCCAAATCCCCAATTCACTGCCTTCCGCACCCGTCCCCGCATAGGTGTTGACCCAGAGGACTTTTGTATATACACGGGCAACATCTTCAGGCAATTTGTCTTCAAGGGCTCGTATTAACAGATCTTCAAATTCCCTCCAGTCGTAAAATTCTTCATCATCCAATTTCTCCGGTGTATACAGGATACCCAGGTCTTTGTTGTCCATTAAAGGATGCGTTCCTTTGGTCGATCTAGCTTTACCGCCCTCAAGAAAAGAGTAGATCTCAGCGATTTCCTCAACACAATCCGGTCTTAAAAGGCTATCGATAATATCCCTTATCGCTTCTCTAATTGTCAGAAATTTTTTATGCTTTCCCATAACGATAGCTGCATCGGTGTAAACAGCATGTTTTCGTCAACTTATTGTCAACCTTTATTTAATTTTATTGTCAACCTTGTCTTTGCAAAGAACATTCAGTAGATGTTATTAAGAGATGCTTTCTTGTCGGTGACCGTCGGCATGATCGTCAGTGTTCGGCCGTTTGTGGACATGGATACGGCGCCGTTACGGGCGGTGCCCAGTACACGGCATCCGATTTTCTCATATCGTTCTAACACCGACGGATGGGGGAATCCGAACCGGCTTCTCCATCCGGATGATATGACGACCACCGCAGGGTTCACCGTTTCTACAAACCAATCAGAACTCGATGTTTTGCTGCCGTGATGGGGCACCAAAAGGACCGTGCTTTTCAATTTGTCCCCTGCAGTCGAAACCAGTTCGTATTCCGCTCGGGTCTTGATATCTCCCGGGAACAGAAACGATTCTGATCCCAACGACGCTTTTAGCACCACTGAATTGTTGTTTAAATTCCGCCAGGATTCCTTTTTTCTTTTTTCAGTAAAATCGACGGGCGGATACAATATGTCCATATGAACGCCGTTAATGTCATGGGCGCCGAAGATCTCCGGGTACCCGGGCATATGAATGCCCTTGTCTTTAATCCCATCCATGAACTTTTTGTACCCGAAGGTATTGGCGGCATCGTGATTCGTCCACACCTGTTTAACATTGAAATGTTCGGCAATGTATATCAGCCCGTTCAAATGGTCACTGTTGGGATGAGAAAGGACCAGTGTATCAACGGTTTTAATCTTTTTTTGCCATAAGAAGGGGGCGACAATCCTGGCGCCCACATCGAAGATACGATTATCGGAAAAACCGCCGCCGTCCAAAAGAATCGTGTATCCGTAGGGGAGTTCCAGAAGGGTAGAATTACCATCCCCGACGTCGATGGTTGTCACTCTGAGATCACCCTGCCGAAACCGCTGAAAAAACCAGTAGCCGGCATCGGCGATGAGAACCAAAACCACCAGAAGGACAACCACGGGCGAAACTTTTTGAATAAATTTTTTGCCTGGAACCGGTTCTTCCATGCCCGGGGCTTCATCCGGTTTCCGGTGTTTTTTGAACGGGATATGTTTTAGGTTTAAAATGCCCCAAAACAGGAGATAAAAACAGCAAATCTCCAGATAGCTCGGGGTTACGGTTTTCACTGCCGCAAACGGCAAACCGGCAAAAAAATTTATGATAAAAAGAGCCTGTTTCAGCACCGCCGAACATGCTTCGAGACAGACCCATGCCCCGTAACCCGTCAGGGGGTATAAAAATACGGCCAGCAACCCCAGGGGTACCGCCACGAAACCGATCATGGGAACCATGATAAAGTTTGCCAAAAGGCCCACCAGCGAAATCTGGTTAAAGTAAAACATCACCAGCGGAAGGGTTCCGAAGATGGCAAAGAGCGACGCCATGAAAAAATAAAACAGTGTGGCGGCAACCTTGGATATTTTGGGTCTTTTCCTCCGGATTTCAGGAGATTCCCATGGAAATTCTACTTTGGACAGACCGTAAATGATGGCAAGAACAGCGCTAAATGAGAGCTGAAAGGAAATTGAAAACAGTGACGGCGGATGAACAACCAGAATCAACATCGCCGCCAGCGCCAGGGTGTTCATGGGGTCGTGTTCCCTCTCAAACAAAAAGGCGGTCAGAAATACCATCACCATAATAACCGCCCGTTGCGTGGACGGGGACATTCCCGAAATGAGACCATATATCAACACCGGAACCGCGGATAAAAATACGGCCCCCTTTTGGGTCCATGCGTGCCACAGGAGCGGCTTAATGTGAGACAGCATCCAGCTGAAAAATAAAAACGCCGCAGTGGCGACGATTCCGATGTGAAGCCCTGAAATGGCCAAAAGGTGGCCGATCCCCGCTCGGTTGAAAGCGTCCCTTAATTCTTGCGAAATCGAGTTCCGGTCTCCGATGATGAGCGCTTTGATGACACCCTGCTCCTTTCCGGTACCGGCTGCGTCGATCAGATCGGAAAATTTGCTGCGGACTTCCGCGAGGGTCGTGCCGACCCCTTTTTCGGATCGTTTCTCCAGGAGAGCGACCTTCGGGGATGAAACATAGGCGGTTCCCCAAACCTTTTTAAACGCCATATACCTTTTATAATCGAATCCTCCGGGATTGTTGAAGTTTCTGATGGATCTTATTTTGCCGAATACAGCAATCCGGTCTCCTTTCTGCAATTTCGGACCCTCCCCGGATACGGTCAAACGGATCCTTCCAACCACGGAAAAAGATCCATCGTTCCCTTGGAGAGACTCGGTCCGCAATATGAATTTTTGTCGGCTTGAATATATTGCAACCGGCGTGTGGATGACACCGACAATTTTATATGGCGGCATATCCACAAAATGGATGATATGGCTGGAAGGGAATCCGGGCGCCGTCCACGGCAGTATGGACAGATATCCCAAGGCATACAAAAGGATCAAGGGGGAAATCAGCGCCGTTCTTTTTTTCCAGATTCCATAGAGTATGATGCCGGTACATCCCCCAACACCGATATAGGCCCAGGTCCCGTAGTCCGGGAACCCGGTGCCCACGGCGATACCGGATATCATCGATAACAATAAGGGAATGACAGGGCGAGCGTAAAATGTATCGGTCATGGGTCGGGCACAACAGCATCCATACAAAGACCTTTGAAAAATGTTCAATTTTGCTCAAGGCCAAGGCAGGCAAGAATTTTAACCGGAGGAATACCTTGAGTATTTAGAGGACTAATATTTTTGCCGAACCCGAGGATTGGGCAAAAGGGGACGTTTTTCAAGGGCCTTTCAGGTTTTAACCCGCCGTATCGCTGCCCCGAGGCGGGCAAATTTATGTTCGATGGCTTCGTAACCCCGGTCCAAATGATACACGCGACTCACTTCGGTGGTACCTTGTGCAACCAGACCGGCCAGAATCAACGAAGCACTGGCCCTGAGATCCGAAGCCATCACCGGTGCCCCGGACAGCATCGGCACTCCGGCGATCATTGCGGTATTCCCTGATATTTTAACGTCAGCGCCCATGCGCTTGAGTTCGCTGACATGGATAAAACGATTCTCAAAAATGGTTTCAGAAATAATGCTAAACCCGCTTGCAACCGACATGAGCACCATAAACTGCGCCTGCATGTCGGTGGGAAATCCTGGATAGGGCAAGGTTTTTACATCGACACTGGCAATTTCATCGACGCCTTTGACCCGGATGGATTTGTCCTTGACCGTTATGTCGGCACCGCTGAGTCTCAGCTTATGGATCACCGCTTCAAGGTGGTCGGGTTCACAGTCTAAAAGGGTCACATCCCCTTGGGTCAGGGCTGCCGAGACCATAAACGTGCCGGCTTCGATTCGGTCAGGTATAATGGAAACAGATACCGGTTTCAGCCCGGATACCCCTTGGATGGTGATCACCGAAGTGCCGGCACCGTTGATTTTTGCGCCCATTCGGGTCAGAACATCCGCCAGTGCCACCACCTCCGGCTCACAGGCCACATTTTTCAAGACGGTGACCCCTTCGGCCAGAACCGCCGCCATCATAAGATTTTCGGTTCCGGTTACGGTGGGCATGTCCAGATAAATCTCGTCGCCTCGAAGACGGTCACAAACAGCCTCCACATACCCGTGTTCCAATTCAATTTTGGCGCCGAGACAGGCAAGCCCTTTTAAATGAAGATTAATGGGGCGCGCACCGATGGCGCATCCGCCCGGTAAAGACACCCTTGCTTTTTTCAGTCTTGCCAACAGCGGACCCAGGACCAGAATTGAAGCCCGCATCTTCCGGACGAGATCATACGGCGCCTCGTGACAGCGAACACTCCCGGTATCGATTCGAACGGTATCACCGTCTGTCTCTATCCTGGCGCCGAGTTTGGAAAGCAAAATTTTGGTGCTCTGGATGTCTTTGAGGTCCGGGACATTGGTATAGGTATTCCACCCATCGGCCAGCAGAGAAGATATAAGAATCGGAAGCGCGGCATTTTTAGCACCGCTGATTCTCACCGCTCCCTCCAGGGGACGCCCGCCTTCCACCAGTATTTGGTCCATATAAAACCTTTTTCAAATAAAAAAGCGCTCCCCCGGCTTCATGGCGAGGTCAGCGCTTTTAATCCGGAAATGTCTTCGAATGTCAATGGTGAGGGTCGCCATTATCTTTGGATGCATCCATGGCCGCCTTGATAATACAGTAGGTCATACCAATGCCCAATATGGTGAGTGCATACCACAGGCCGCCCATGAAAACCACATGCCCCATGTCCCAGATCCATTCAAAATTAAAAGGGAACATACTTCGTCCTCCTGTTTGCTTTAAGCTTCAGCCGGCGTTAACTCCGGTTCCAAATCTACCGAAGGTTCGACGGATTTTTCTTCCGCTTCTTCTGCCGGCAGGGGTTCCATGGGATTCAGCTCCGCCTCATTGGGGAATACCGGCAGATAACGGTATGAAATTGCAATGAGAATAACACCGTACGCCCCCGGGAGTATGGTGGTGGCCACTTCCTGCCAGCTCGGGAGATACATGACCCAATTATCGAAGGTCATGACAGGAACCGCCATAATCTGCAGCACCATGACCCAGCGATTGAGACAAACTCCGACCACCGCAAGGCTTATGGCAATCCAGAGTGCCACCGGGTTTTTACGCCCTTTTGGGGTAATCAGAATGGCCGCAGGAACAAGGCCGCAAATGGCAATTTCCGTAATAAGAATCCAGATCCCATACAAAGGATTGTTGGAATAAAAATCCATCAGTGTAAATCCCTGGGACGGCGCCAAAACCGTGACCCAGTACCAGGTGTCGATAAACTTGGCAATGGTGTATGTCAAAAGCATCCACCCTGAAATTTTGGCCAGAAGCTCGATGGCATTGTCTTTTACCAGTTTTTTCCCCACCACTTTTTCAGTAATTTTTGTAACCAGAATCGTAAAACACGGTCCACAGGCAGCGGCGGACCAGGTAAATAGAAAGAACGTCCACGGCCAGATAAAAATCCCTTCCCGAAAGGCAAAGGGCCGTCCGAAGAGAACACCGGCGACACCGCCCAGAGAGCCCTGGTGGAAAAAGGAAAGGAAGGCGCCGGTTGCAGCGAATACCGCCATGACTTCATGCATGTTGTGACCCAGATGGTGAAAGAACGGCACCTTGTCGATTTGGCGGTTTTCAAGAATAAGCGGAATATATTCAATGGTCAACACCCCGAAATAACAGGAAAGGCAGAACGCCACCTCCGTCAGCATGGAATGAACATTGGCATGCCAGAAAATAAACCATCCCCGCAGCGGCTGCCCGATGTCGATGGCCAAAATGAGCAGCGCCGAACTGTAGCAGATAAAACCGATCAGAACTGCATAATTGATGATGTTCTTGAGCGCATCCTTCCCGAAGATATATCTCAGCAGCCCGGTAAAAAATGCACCGCCGCCAACCGCAATTACGGCAAGGTCGGCCCAGATCCACAGTGCAAACCCGTAGTAGTCGTTCATGTTGGTCTGGTTAAGCCCCTTGAACCAGCAGAGAAACATGGCATAAACGCCCCACAGCAGTACAATGCCGGCTGCACCGATGAACAAGAGAAATTGCCACAACGGGCAGCGCTTAACGCCTCTGGGTATTAATGCAGAATCCATAGGTTATGTACTCCTCAATAAATACAGTTTCAGTTCCTGTTAACCGTCAACCGTGATGTACCGGCTTTTTGACTTTTTTTTCGTTTTTCAGATAATTATCGCCGGCGCGCCGCACCCATTCGCGGCTTGAAAGATAATAGACCTTGGGGTTGGTGCCCAGCCGCTCCAGCAACCGGAATGCATTGGGATTTTTCGGCCGGCCGCTGTGTTTAGGATCGGGTTCCACCATCTCGGATACCGCATGCTTCGGATTGTTCAGATCTCCGAAGGTAATGGCGCCGGCAGGGCATGCCTGGGTGCAGGCGGTTTGATATTCATCCTCTTGGAGCTCACGTCTTCCTTCCATATATGCCCTGTCCTTGGCCCGCTGGTACCGGTGAAAGCAGAAACTGCATTTTTCCACCACGCCGCGCATACGGGGCGATACATTGGGGCTCAGGTACTTTTCCATGCCGTCGGGCCAGATCGGATCCCACCAGTTGAAATAGCGGGCATGATACGGACACGACGCCATACAATAGCGGCATCCAAAACAACGGGTATAGATCTGGCTGACAATTCCGGATTCCATGCTGTAGTCCGTTGCGATGGCCGGACAAACCGATACGCAGGGTGAATGTCCTTCATGTTGACCTGCACATTGCATACACGGTCTGGGAAGGTAGCATACATCTGTTTCCGGAAAAGGCATTCCGTTGGTCAATTTATAGACACGCATCCATGTTATACTCAGAAGTTTGTTCGACTCATCTTTCCTAAAAGGCACATTGTTTTCAGCCATACAAGCCACCATGCAGCTGCCGCACCCGGTGCACTTATCCAGATCGATGACCATACCAAATTTCTGGAATCTCTTGTGTGTACGTCCTTCTTTCATCAGAACCTCTTTAGATTGACAACATTAACGTGAAGATTAACCGATGAATCAGAAAATCTTCTATCTTCAACCGTCAATTCGATCAGGCTTTTTCTAACTTTGCCCGGATTCCCCAAGCCGCATCCAAACCCGAGTCCGGATCTTCAACCGGACCGATGAGGGTGTTGAAATTTATCCCCTTACCTGCCAAGTATTCGTCCCAGCCTGTATGGCCCAACCCCCTCGGCAGTGCAACGAGACCGGGCATAATACCCTCAAAAAGATGAACCTTGACCTCTGCTTTGCCTTTGGGTGTGGTCAACACGACCCGCTGGCCTTCACGCAGCCCTTGGTTTCTGGCAGTTTTTGGATTGAGTTCAACAAAAACATCCTTACCTTTGAGGATGGAATCCTCAACCGTTTTCATAACAAACGGCGGATCCCCTATAAAACCACATGCCAGTCTCATGGAATCGTAGGGGATGAGCAGAAGGGGATAATCCTTTTCGTCGCCCTCGATGCTCACCGGTTTAAATTGTGGAATTGACCCGTTATCCTTGTTTATCAGCTCGAACTTTCCGGAAGCCGTTTCATACGATGTTCCAAAGAACGGAGGCATCGCCCCGGTGTTTGACCAGAATCCTTTGTCGATTAAATAATTCCATAGGTCGCCCAGGGTCTCTTTGAGGCAGGAATCATAGCTGTCCCAGGGAAACGTTTTTGCGACGCTGCCGCCCAGCCCTTTGGCCATCTGAAGGATAACATCTCCCACATGCCGGGTGTTGAACTGGGGTTCAACCACCGGTCTTGAGAGGCCGATAACCGGTTCAATCATACCGGCCGGCGTTGGTACCTCTTCATAGCGTTCAAGATAGATGTGGTTCGGAAGGATCAGGTCGGCATTTTGAGCTGTTTCATCCATGTAAGAAGAAAAACTGACCACCAAGGGAATCTTGTCAAAGGCGTTTCTGACAGCTTGGGTATCCGGATGTGTATACAAAGGGTTGGCCCCGGAAACAAAGAGTGCCTGCAAAGGATTTTTTTCTCCGGGGTCGATGGTCTCTGGGAGTCGGGGCAACAGATACCGGGTAAACGGATACGTTTTACTCCCGGCGCCATCCAATCGTTCATGCTGCATACCGGCGGCTGCCTTGGCATCCATTTCAATTTCCGGCCAATTGATATAATCGGGTTCGGAAACGGCCCAAACACCGCCCTTTTTATGGATGTTGCCCACCAGAGCGTTCAACGCATGCACCGCCATACATTCATCAATGTTGACAGGGGTGGTTCCATTGCCCCGCCCGCAAACAGCCAGCGGTTTTGAAGCATTGGCAAAACCCCGGGCCAGAACCACAATGGTTCTGCTGTCTATTCCGGTTATGGATGCCACGGTGTCCGGGCTGTATTTATCAATGACAAGATTCTTCCAATCAAAAAATCCTTCAACGTTATTTTCAATAAAGTCAGCATCGTATAATGACTCTTTAACGATAACATGGGCCAGGCCCATGGCCAGCGCCCCTTCGGTACCTGGATTGATGGGGATCCATTTGTCTGATTTGGCTGCCGTGTTGGACAGACGCGGTTCTATCTGAATAACTTTCACGCCGGCACTTTGCCAGGCGCTGTGGACTCGGGACATCCGTACCGGTGATCCCCAGCCGTCGATCAAACCGCTTCCAAAGCTCAAGACAAAGTCGCTATTCTCAAAATCGAAGCCGGGCAAAGCCTGAACGCCCTGCATCAGATATTGGGCAAGTTCATAGGAATCTCGAACCGACGGCATGCGCATAAAATTTGGTGAACCATAGGCGGTGAGGAATCTTTCAAAGAGTCGAGATACGGTGCCCCGATCGAAACCCGAGATAAAACCTACGGTTTGGGGATGCCCCTCTGATCTTATGTCTCGAAGCTTTTCCACGACTTCTGAAACCGCATCGTTCCAGGAAATTTTTTCCCATTGCCCCTGGCCCCTTTTCCCGGTTCTTTTTAAGGGCGTCTTGACCCGCATGGGGCCATAAAGAAGTTGCAGACCTGACAGCCCCAGAAGGCATATGCCGCCATTGTTTACCGGGTGCCCTTTCATTCCCTCGATTTTAACGGCCCGGTTATCGATTTTTCGAACCGTAATACCGCAATGCCCGGGACAGAGGGTACAGACAGAATTGACGTAGCTGGCTTCACCATCTTCCGGTACCGGTGTCCACGGCCACATTTGTGTCCATATTGAACTGTCATCCATCAACTTCCACGGTAATGGTGAAAGGGCGGTACCGGCTGCTCCGCCAATTACAAACGACAAGAAACCTCTTCTGCCAATTTTCATCTATTCTACCTCTTAACTATTGGTAAATTCATAAAAATCGAATTTATTTGTGACAGGCAAAACATGGATCTCTCTCGGTCTGAATACTGCCGCCCTTGTCAAAGGTCGAGGTGCCCGGAGAAACCAGGTTCACCATATGACCAATCAGCCTTTGGGTGGGCGTCTGGATATTTTTTCTTTCAATATTCGCGGCATTTTCCCGATGGCATTCAGCACAATCGTCCATCTTCATCCGGTCCCAGGTATTCTTTTTGAATCCCCCGATACTTTTTCCCCAGATATCCCGGCTGTAGCCGGTAATTCGATTCTCCTCATAGACCTTTAAACTCTCGGATTCACCCATATGGCCGTGGCAGGCAACACAGTCCATTCGAGCGCCCTGGATATGGGCGGCATGGGAAAAGAATACGCAATCGGGCTGCCGGGAGTATATCAGCCATGGAACTTCTCTTTCCTTGGAGACATACTCCTCTACGAATTTGATCTCATCAGGACTTATTCCCTGAATCTCTTCATGACAATCGATGCATTGGGCAAGCTTCGGAGCCCCGGAGAAGGTGCCGTCTTCCCGAAAAAAATGACAGCTTTCGCATCCGTTATCGACCGCTTCAACATGAAAGACATGGTTAAATTCAATGGGCTGTTTTTTCTTGGAATAAAGAAGTTTGGGGAAAACGATCCATCCTACCACAAGGCTGGCAAATAGCCCCAATATAAAAAACAAGATAATGGGTCCACCGGCCCCCGTATCTTGTTCTTTTAAATTCATTTCCAAGGATGAATTTGGTCCCGCTTCAGCAGCGGCATCTTCAGAAATATCTTTCGCATGATCATCTAAAGTATCCATAGAAACTCCGTCAAGCTGTGGTTGATGATTTCACGACGCAGGCTAACTCTCTAAAACAATTAAAATGAACATCGGTTTTGTACCTATAGATCTTTTTTTTGTCAAGGGAAAATCCTGCTTAATTCGCGCTATATTTATACCGGCAGCAGGACAAAAACAACGCGGAAGGAAAAGATAAAAACAAAGACAAAGATATCCGTATAAGCGGGGTATGGGGTACCAAAACAACGCAACCCGGATGCTGCAAAAACAGCGAAAAATTTGAAGCGGTCCTAAAAATATTAGATTGCCTTCGAGGGCCAGGCGCAGGCTGACGAAAAAACGGAGCCCGCGTGCAGTAATGCGAGCATTTTAAGGCGAGATCTTTTGATGGATCATCTCTCCCGATTAGTTGTAGTTAATAAGGGTAAAATAAGTGGGTCATCTCCAATTGAGCCGGTGTGATCCCAGAGGGTTCAAGGGGTCAAGGGGTCGAGTGAAAAGACATCGCAGAAATCGAAAGAATGTTAAAGGTGCTGATAAAGCCTTTAGAAGACAAACCCTTGGCCCATCTTCTCCAACTAAATTGGAGAAGAACCCTTTTGATCGACACCGGCGCTGCTTTTATGCAGCGCTGGGGTTGATACGATCACATATCCTCGGCCACGGAAACCGTCCTGTCTCCGAGTATATTGACATAACTCCCTTTTTCATTATCGTACCAGCCATATATGACCGCCTGCGTTATCGGTATTCTGATAATAACGTCCTTTAACGAACATAAGGTGTCTTTTTCCAGGTCCGGCACTTTTTCCAGGTCGATGGTAAGTTCGGCGGTTCGGGTATGGGTCACATGTCCCTCGATAATCGCTGCAGCTCTCGGCGTGCCGATGATATCCCCGGACACGTTCTGCTTGTCGGTATAATTGAGATACCCCTTGGGGTCGTCGGATGCAGCCTCCCGGTATACCGCATTGAGCAATTCTCTGCTGATGGGCTCGCCGGAAAGCTCTTCTTGCAGGTTCAGCACCAGTATAATCAGAGACCCTGTGGAGATGGGAACTCTGACCGATTCCGCGATGAAACCGATATCCTTCATTTCCGGAATAACCAGTCTCAACGAATTGGCGGCACCGGTGGTGGTAAGAATAATGTTATTCATAATGCTTCTGTTTTTCCTGAGATCGACGGCCCCTGTTTTTGGCAGCCGGTCCAAAACCTGCTGCGATCCGGTTGCTGCATGAACCGTTGCCATGGACGCCGACAGGATTTTTTTAGGACCGAAAGCATTGAGAAGCGGTTTTATCATATGCGCCAGACAGGTGGTGGTACAGGAAGCATTGGAGATGATTTTATGGCGCCTTGGATCGTAGACATTATCATTGATTCCCATTACCGAGGTGACAACATCATCCGGCATCGG
>JAQYVT010000059.1 GCA_030145345.1 Desulfobacterales bacterium | reverse complement strand
GGGACTAGCCATATAAAAGCATCATCAACTTTAGTTAATTTATCCGAACAGCTGAGAAATGACTCAACCAATGGTTTTCGTCTATCAGCTGATGATTTAGTTGCCAACTTACAGGACGAACTGAACCGTTTTAAAGAAAAAGTAAAAGAGATGCCGGACGCTTATGCTGTAGAGCATAAACCAGGTTACACTGGAGGAGGAAGCCTGGGAGGAGCATATGCTTTAACGCTGATTTCTTTGGGAGGACTTATTCTATGGACCGGCAGAAAAAAATAAAAGGCCAAACATACGCACTAACATTATTTATCGTTGGTATTTCAATTGTCGCTTATGGTTGCCCACGATTTTCAGATTTGCTCGTGTACGATAGGCAGAACATCCTATGCGGAGAATTGTGGCGGCTTTTAACAGCGCCATTTGTTCATTTCTCATTAAGTCATATGTTTTGGGATATTTTGCTCTTTGGTTCAGCTGGCTTTGCCATCGGAGCTGTAGGGTACCGAGGCTTTTGGCTGGTATGTATTTTTGCTATCATAATACCCAGCCTAATATTTCTTATTACATTACCGGAACTTGAACGCTACGGCGGACTCTCTGGATTAGCTACCGGAGCTGTTGCGTATTTTTGTCTCTGTAGTGCACTCAAAACAAGAAAAAAAAGGATGTTTTGGTTGGCAATTCTTGTGGGCATGGGAGCCAAGATTGTTGCAGAGACCACGCTAAATGCCCCTCTATTCATAAAAACTAGCAGTATTCCTTTCCGCGTGCTTCCTTCTGTACATATCTTCGGATATTTTGGAGCATTAGCTGCTATTATTTGGATCTGGCCCAACCTTCTGCTGACGCAGGTTGGTTTAAAACCTCGTCCGCTGGCCAGACGAGAAGTTACGTTTAGCTGATATCTATCACCAGGTTTGTGCGATATAAATATCCTGATCCGCAGGATGATATCAGCAAAAGGAACACATCGCAGATCAGTAATGGAAACAACATGGATTTGAGCTGTTCCAATTGTTTGGATTTCTCCAACTTATCGACCAAAATTAGAGGCTCAAAAAACCTGTGATATCATCCATCCCAATTCTTAGGGCTGAATTGCATGTTCTGCAATGTATTCAAGATCCTAAAGCTGCTTAAAAAGTTGTGATATCGAAACCGATTGATGTTTTGCCGACCACAACATCTTCAATCTCCGGCAATCTGTTTTTATAAGCCATTTCGTCGTTCCTTGCCGGATCGATGTTCAGGGATATGACCGTCATATGAAAATTTGCGCCGATCAATACCTGAACGCCTCTCTTCCTTATCTTCGATAGATAACTCCACATCTTCACCAAATACCTTGTTCTTATCTGACATTTTCAACCCCAAAGCTAAAATAATTTTTCATTTTGTTTCCATTCGGCAAGGCATTCCATTTTCAATCCGTGTAATGGTAATGGGGGATATGTTGGCTTTTCTGGAAAGCTCGGCCTAGCTCATCATAAGAAATTCTCTAATTTTCTTTAAGGAGTTTTTGCTCATTTTCTGAACCCTGGGACCAGTTTGGTTTTAGATTAGATAACGGGTATCGGCTCCGGCGGCCTTTGCAGAATCTTTCGCAAACTTTTTCATGGTTTTCGGTGATATAAATATGATTGGTTTTTCTCCCACATTTATCACAAGTCATAAGAATCGGCGCCGCAATAAAAACTCGCCATCCTAATTGTCGATAATGGAAAGCTCGACGAGAGAATGGCCTTTAAAACGACCATAACATTTTTTGGATGTGATCTGGGTTTTTAAAAGTTTGGGGGGACCTGAAGATTCTGTTGGATTGTATTGCATATCCACTACATCACCAACTTTAAGTTGTTTGAACGCAGAGGAATCTTGTTTTACCAGAATACATAGGCCGTTACCGGAGATGTCTCGCAACTTGAATAGATAAGCCGGATCCATCTTACTTAAGGAGAACTGTACGCTGTAATACTTGTCCAAAATAGTTCTTAATTCAGATCTAATCTCGGTGAAGTTGTCCACGGCAGTCTTTTCTTTTATAATTAAAAGTCTTGTATGTTAAGAATTAGACTTTTCTGTTTTTTCATATGCAAAAACCATGCAAAAACAATTGGTTGTGGATAACAGAAGTATTATCAAAGACTTGCATTGATTTCGACACGTGATTGCAATGAAAAATTATAGCGAACTATCCGATATTATGAAGTAAATCTCCTAAATTCTATGTAACTAATTACTTTTTTTAGAATTGTCGGAGATAATAGAGAAAGGAAAGGTAACCCGAAAGAATTTAAAAGGCAGGGCCGATGCTGCCCTTGTCTTAACTGCCATTGAGATCCAGAGGATCTGACCGCTTTAAAATTAAGTTTCCATCAGGACAATTTAAATGAAAAGGACAGGATCTGAAATGCCTTTTCCTCAACGCCCACCACCTCGGCTCTTAACCGACGCAGCTTGAGGTGTTTTGGAGCCTGCTCCTGCAAGCCGACTTCGAGGGGCCAAACCCTCATCTCCTGTGCAGTTACGCACACTTTATATTAAAGTGCGCTCGTGGCGCACTACCTGCTATTTATCTTCCGTTTTGACAACAGTTCAATTGGTTGTGATATCCGACTCCGAAAATTGAACTGTCACGTGATGTATTGATCTGCCTTAGGATTCTGTCAAATCAAGTTTATGTCGGGACAGATGATGACAACATTTGATTTAACTTGCAGTGAGCTCGTTTGAGGTGTTTAGCAATAAGACAGTCAGTACCTTCAATTGCCTTTTTCAAGGGTAGATGTGATTTTGGTCAGTTTATCGCCTTTAAATCTTAGGATATATAGGTAACAATCGCGCCCATATGATCCTTCAATACAATATGTCCACTCCTCAAGTTTCATGGTTGTTGAAGATTTATTTTGGCGGGTACGATAAACAGAGTGGCCAGATCCCGTTTCTCCTCCTGTAATGGTTCCGTTATGCCGTTCTCTGGTTTTAGAACCTATTTCAACAATTGAAAGGGGTGAACCACACTTTGCCAAGACCGTGGATGCGGGACTCCCGATACAGACCAATTTATCCCCTTTATTGCAGCGCATACATGACGGATCAGCAGAAACTACGCTGATACCCCAAAAGCAAAAAAGGATAAAAGCCAATACTAAGATTTTCATAATATTTTTCATTCTTATTCCCTTTATCAAAAAAGCAGCAAGTTATACATAACCCTTTTATGTTATTAACAAAATATGTGCCCAAAAAATGATGTGAATAAAAATGATGAAATTTATCTTTATATATCAATCAGATAAAGAAAATAGGTGGCTGTAACCTGTCGACATTCCTTCCTTAGTGTCTGGCTGTCAAACAGTTTCAATTTAATTTTCGGCAGGGTTCATGAGAAATGGGCGTTACGCAGCAAACAAATCGGTGCTCAAATACCGTTCCCCGGTGCTTGGCAAGACGACGACGATCTGCTTCCCGCGGTTTTCAGGTTGTCGGGCCTGGTCGAGGGCGGCCCATACTGCGGCACCGGATGATATGCCACACAAAATCCCTTCCAAAGCAGCCAGTCTGCGGCCGGTTTCAAATGCCTGTTCATTGGTGACCGTAATAATTTCGTCTATTATTTCAGTGTTTAAAACATCAGGAATAAATCCTGCACCGATGCCCTGGATCTTGTGGGGTCCGGCCTGGCCGCCGGAAAGGACGGGTGAATCGGCCGGTTCCACCGCCACAGCTTTGAATGAGGGCTTTCGGGCTTTTATCACCTCGGATACACCGGTAAGGGTACCCCCGGTACCAACCCCTGAAATGAAAATATCGACGTTGCCGTCGGTATCGCGCCAGATTTCTTCTGCCGTGGTTTTCCGGTGAATTTCCGGATTGGCCGGATTGGAAAACTGATCCGGCATATAGGCGTTGGCTGTGTTTTTCAGAATCTCTTCGGCCTTTGCAATGGCCCCCTTAATCCCGTCAGATCCAGGTGTCAGTACGAGCTTGGCACCCAAATGTTTTAAGAGTTTTCTCCGCTCTATACTCATGGTATCCGGCATGGTTAAAATCAGGTTGTAGTTCTTGACCGTACAGACAAAAGCCAGGGCAATCCCAGTGTTTCCACTGGTCGGCTCCACAATGGTGGTATCTGAGCGTATCAGTCCTTCCGCCTCTGCCGCTTCAATCATTGAAATACCGATTCGATCTTTCACACTCCCCAACGGGTTGAAAAACTCAACTTTGGCGAATATTTCAGCACCCAGCCCATCGGCAATTTTATTGAGGTGGACCAGCGGCGTCGAACCCACAGTAGAATTTACATCCTTGTAAATATTCATGGCGTCCTCCATGAAAAAAACAGTTAGACCTACAGTTGCAACGTCAGGGCGAACCGATTGTTTTTTATCTTTTTAAAATGTCGCCTCCAAAAGCGCGTCGATTTTTGCCAGTAGCTGATCATCGGTCCCGTGCTTTGGTACCATTGCTTTTTCAGGACATTCTGAAGCACAGATTCCGGATACTTGCAAGTTCGAATAAATACGGAAACAATTCCCTCTGTTGCCAATTAACTTTCTTTTTTTTCCAGGTTCGTGTTCAGCTATTTCCTTTGGGTGTGAAACTCTATTATGCATAATTTCATTTTCTTAAAAAAATCCTCATGGAATATGGTGTGGTATGAGGTCAGGGAAAATGCAGGGTCATAGGACATTGGCAAAAACTTCGCAAGACCGGCATGACTTCATCTTTTCCCTCCAATCTTTATAAACAATGCCGTCACAAATAGTTCCATTGATAAACCAGCATCGTTTTCCAGAATTAAATTCCCAAGCCGGACACTCTTTTTTCTTCTTGGGAGGACATTTTTTTATAACCCAGCACGGCTTGTTCACTTTGGAGTTCCCTCTCATATTGGAGACCAGGAACAACATCTGTCTCTCCGCATGGGCAGGTATGGATCGCCAGCCCTGTTCGTAGCTGTGTATCGCCTTGATGGATACACCCAGCAATTGAGCCATCTGTTTCTGCGTTTTGTCCAGCTTTTTTCGCAGTCGTGCGAATTCTTTTTGGTCCATAAAGTTCTCCTTGAATTTTTGGTTATATGAGGGGTCGGGGAATTTTTATTGCAAACAGATAGATATCACCGGAATGGATCATCTTTTTTAAAAAGCGTGTACGGTCTGAGTGGTTTAGGGATCGGTAGAAATAACAGATGGATACCGAAACATTTCAACAGCAATAACGTGTTTGTTTCAAGACGAACCCATTGTTTTTATATTGACCGGCTTGCTCACTGCAAGCTCCGTCCTTTAGGACGGGCTGAAGGGAGCTATATAAAATTAACCAAAATCCTAACCGGGAAGCCCGCCCTTTAGGGCGGAAAGGCTTCTATTCTGTTCTTTCTTTACGATCCTTTAACCACGAGTTTACACATTTTGAAAAAAAGCATTATCCATGGAGCCATTTAACAAATAAAAACTCCCCCACCCCTCAGTTTTATAGACATCCATGGAACAAACCTGACAATATGTGGCACTACGTGGTATATTGTGTCAATAGAAAACTGCATAGAAATAATTTCATGTGATTTGGGCAACAGCCTGTAGCATTGCGATCCCCGGGTGAAAAAATCCCGGTGGCGGGTTGATTCCTTTGATTTTGACACGCGCAGCTTTTTGAGAACCAATGAATTGAACGCTGTTATGATGGGGCATTACAGCGGGATGGAGGTTTTCGTTTCGAATTTTACAAATTGAGTCATGCAGTTACTGCCTGGATGGTGCGGCGGTGCTTTGTACCATGATTTCAAAATTCTTTAGTTTTTCCCGCATCTGTTTTGAGACTTCCATGTACTTCCGGCTGATGTCATACCGGTAATCCCCATGGATTTTGTTGATTTTGCGCTGTATTTGTTTGAGTATTTTGGTCCGTTCCTTCCAGAGTTTAAGCATGTGCTTAAAATTCTCTTTTGAATTGTTCATCCTTTCCGCGGAATATTGATTTACCAGACCGCAAAAATAATGGTATTTCTCATCGAGGATTAATGCGATTTTTTCCGTTTTCAGGGTCTGTTGTGTGATGGTGTGGAAATGATGCCCGACAATGCTCAACGAAATGGCTTCGCCAAAAATGTTGGGATGTTTGATCATGCTCCGAAAGAAAAACTTGAGATACTGAAAACCGTACGGTGTAAAGAGCTGCCAGCAAATAGATTTGAATAAGATTTTCACTTCGTCAAACTGGATTTTTCGCTGGAAATAGTCCGTATACTCGAGATTGTCCAAAAATCGGCTGCAGCGCTCAAAATAGTTTTTTAGATTAAAGTCATATATACCGGCCAGAATTTTTTTATATCCGTCTTTCAGCCGTTCCGGGTCCATAACGGTTTTAAAGTTGGTGGCCATGCTGTGGGTGTTGTTGCCGATGGAGGCCTTTAAGATCCGGCCTTCCGTCAGTAACCGCTGATAAAGACGGGTGCCGGGAAGGGCGTTTAAGAAGCCGATCATCGCTTTCGGAATGGCGTTTTTCTGGATAAAAGCGATTTGACGATCGAAAATATCTTCCTTGTCATTATCAAACCCGATGATAAACCCGGCCATCACTTCCATCCCGTGTCGTTGAATCGTCCGGATCGATTTTTCCATATCTGTCTTTAAGTTCAGCGTCTTTCCGGCTTCTTCAAGCCCCTCGGGATCAGGGGTTTCAATCCCTATGAAAACCTGATTGAAGCCGGCCTCACGCATAGCGGTCAACAAGGCTTCATCGCCGCCCAAATTGATGCTGGCTTCGGTAAAAAAATGATACGGATAATCATGCTCGATTTGCCAGGATTTTAACGCAGGCAAAAGTTCGGCCTTAACCCTTTTTTTATTGCCGATGAAGTTGTCGTCGACGATAAATACCGGACCTCGCCAGCCCAGACCATAGAGCGCATCAATTTCCCGAAGAAGGGTGTCCGCCGATTTTAAGCGCGGTTTGTTGCCGAAAACCGGCCAGATATCGCAGAACTCACAGTGAAATGGACAGCCTCTGGAATACTGAATGGACATGGAACCGTATGCGTCCAAATCCAATAGATCAAACCGGGGGGCCGGCAGACGTGAAATATCCGGATGCGGCGGCCGCTCATATACGGGATTGGCAGTACCGTTTTCCAAGTTATTTAAAAAATCTACCAGGGTTTTATCCACTTCCCCCAAGAGAAAATGGTCAACGCCCGTAATATCCTCATGCCTTGAAGTTGGAAAAGCGCCCCCGGCGACAATGGTTTTACCAAACAAGTTGCATTGGCGGATCACCGCCCGCATGGAATTTTGCTGAACAATCATGGCAGAGATAAAAACAGCGTCCGCCCAGATGATATCGCTGTCTTTTAACGGCGTGACGTTCATGTCCACAAGTTTTAAGTGATACGTTTCCGGGAAAAGGGCGGCGATGGTCAGCAGTCCCAGCGGTGGCATGGCGCTTTTTTTGCAAATAAACTTCAGCGCGTATTTGAAACTCCAATAAGTATTGCTCGGAATTCTCGGATATACCAGCAGGATGTTTTGATATTTCGGCATGGCGATGAAACCTCCTTTGACAATTGAGATTGTGTCCGATTATTCATCTTGGGTGGATAATTTTATCAAAAAACTGTGATTATTAAATGTATCCTCCCTCCGGAGTCGGTTTGACAATGCGTCGCTGTAAACATCTTCGAGCTGCCGTACAATCCGTTTAAGA
Organism: Desulfobacterales bacterium; assembly: GCA_030145345.1. Taxonomy (GTDB): domain Bacteria; phylum Desulfobacterota; class Desulfobacteria; order Desulfobacterales; family UBA11574; genus JAAXQD01. Next base: position 11,662 of record JAQYVT010000059.1, on the reverse strand, counting down.
TTTTCAATGCTGGTCAGTTGTGCAACTTTAGTTGAAGGCAACTGGTCCGACGGCTGATTCTCAAGTATTTCATAAGCGTCTTCAAATTCATCGGCAGCCAGCTGTGAAGTCAAGATGATATAATCGTCCACCTCCCGTTTTGAATCTTTTAATTCCGGTCTCTTCAGAAGGGATTCCCTCATGGTCTTTCCAATCAGCAACCAAAATTCCCTGACCTCTTTTGCCCCATAGCCGTCCATATACCGTTTGAAAGCAATTTCTTGAGCATAGATCGGCATGATGGACCGGTCTCGATTTCTCACGGTAGCAGAAACAACTTGATAGTTCAGAGTGATATACCATTTAAGCAGTTCACTATACATCTTCCGGTAATTCGGAAAACGGTGTTTATTTGCCGGGTTCGTTATTTCTGCTTCGATTTTTTCTACCAATGATTCACGAAGTTCCGTTAAAATATCGTAAATCGTGGTGCTTTTTCTGAAGGCAACCTTTTTAATAAGGACTTCATTGCGAAATGTCCAGTTGTTTGGATGGTGGGTCATTTTTTCGGTCAAAAACAATAACCGCCGCAATATATGATAGCGCGGTGTCGGCTTCCAACCCAACGCCTTGTAAGTTGCAGAAGCATCCGCGCTCAACTTTTTATCGATATATCTTGCCATCCAGGGCTGTTCTAACGTTTTCTTGCCCCTAAGCCGGCCTAAGAACGAGATGATGATCAACCCCGAAGCCGCCGCAAATTTCGGTATTTGAAACGGTTTGATATCATTCCAGTAATAATATCTTGTGGCGGTTTTGAAAAGCTCGTTATGGGAGACGCTTCCTTGAAAGCTGGCAATGTATATTGCCAGACGCGGCAGGATATCGCTGATTTCGATAATTCGTAGAAATAGTTTAATAAGATCTTTAATATGGATATACGGTATGGCCGATTCTCCACGCCCGGTCACAACTCTCGACATAAATTTGTTTCCAGCCAGCCAGTACGTTAACAGCATATACAACATGGGGTATTCACACCAATCGCTGTATACGGCTGCCAATCGGATAATTGAGCAGGGAAAGAATTCCGAACATTCCCCAATGATCGCTTCTTCTTTCCGTTTGCACCGAGCATATGGAGAATCCATATCGAGAGGACTCTCTTCGGTGAGTTCCGTACCAGGGGAAGGAAACTTGCAGGCGGCCAGAGAACTGGGGAAAATGAAACGCTTTATTCCCAGTAATTTTGAGATTTCAAGGACATGGCGTGTTCCGGTGACATTGATCTGTTCATATGCGGGGTTTTCTTTCAGGGTATAGTCGTAATATGCGGCCAGATGCAAAACATAATCGATACCGCCATGATCTTTGATATACTGAAAGGCATTCAGCAGATTTTTTCGGTTTGCGATATCGACCTGGAGCCAATGTATATTGGCAAGACGGGGGATGCCGACTTCCTTTTGGCTGCGCCGTGCAATGCAAAACAGGCGAAACTTTCCGGACACAGCGATGACAAAATGCCTTCCGATAAAGCCGGATGCTCCGGTGACCAAAATCCCCGGTAATATCTCATTCATTTTACATACCTGTTGCCGTATGTTGTCTTTAAATTAAGATAATTCTGTAACGCCAAGAAAATTATCAATCCCATGACACCGTCGCTGATTCCCGATAACAGGACAATCCATTTAAATTCAACGGCAAAACAGTACACCATCAAAAAAAGTGTCGCCACCGCCTTTACGATAATTGAAAATACAATTAAATAATGATGTTTTTTAAGGTTTGTTGCGCCCATGATATAGGCAACGGCCATCAGGATATGAAAAACACCGCCTTGGGCAGGGAAAAATCGTTCACAATCAGGACTGAACCCTGATAGTTTCATAAGTAGGGTCGGCTGAGCAATCAATGCCAAGGCTATGGCCATTGAATGTAACGCTACCAGCCATAATACGGTTGAAAGCAGTTTGTCGGGATACTGAAATAAAACCTTTTTTAAGTCACCACGCATATCGCATTATAACGGACACTATGAATTATGGTTTTTGGGTTGATTGAAACAGATAGAAAGAACATTTTCAACAATTATTATGGAAAACAAACAACTTGAACCGGCGATCTTTACGCCGAACACCGGAAACAGGACGGCGCTGTACAGACCATATGACGTCGTTCAAATTATTCCTGAATTTTTTAAATTGAGCGTTCGGCGTTAAGGGGAAAGCGTGATGTAGCGGACGGAGTTAAATGATAATTGAAGCTCCCGGCAACCCCGCAAGGGGGGACTCCCCCAGGGCACCAACAAGCCGCAGAGATTCTAACCTTTAGCGGAGGTTGCCTGGGATCACCCGGATTTTATTTGAGGGCAAAGGGTGATGATATTCACCGTTGGCGGTTCGAGAGATGCCGTCTGTTGACGCAACTTAAAAAGTCGACATCCGGATGACCGGCCATTCTATTTTTACTCGATACCCCCTTGTTTCTCGACGGAGGCCGCGATGCCGCCGTTTTCCTTCAATTTGCCCAATGCTTTGGTCAACTCGATCAAAACACCCAGCCCCTCTTTGACTTCATCGTTGGAACCGGCGGACACAAGGCCCCAGGGACCCACTTTTTTGCTGACTGACAGGTCTACAGCAGCGGGGATTTCAACGGCCTTTTCCAGGAAGGTCAATATTTTAGGATCGGTCAACTTTTTGCCCAATCCCAGCAGAGAAACCATTCCGTCACCGATTTGGTCAATGTCTTCGGGACTGTATGCTGCAGCAACCTTGGCACGTACGCCCATCATGGCTTGGATAATACGCAATACGCCCCTTTGCTCCAAATCATCCAGATAGTTGATCATTTGGGGAACGGCATGCTTGAGCAACGGCTCCATATCTTTGATAAATTCCACAAGCCCGACCATATTTTTCAGGGCAAAGACGATGCTGCGGGTACTTCTCAGTAGTTGCTTGACCAGATGGAAGAGGTCGTCCAATTCGAATCCGGCTTCGATATCCTGCAATTCATTGATCAACAATTGGACCGCTTGATTGCCAAGGGGGATCATATCATCCCTCAACTCATTCAATTTGTCGGCGGTTTTGATCAGCGGCGCAATCTGGGTCTCTATATTTTCGAGTCGTTTAAGAATTAGTTCTTCGTTTGTCATGTCCACCTCCTATGCTGTTTCCACTCTGGGCCATGTCTTCCCTGCCATGGTCATTTGTGGTTCCAGCGGCATATCTTGGCCGGAGAGCAGCAAGTTCCAGTAGACCCACTTGAACATCATCTTGCCCCAATAATTCAGATTGCTTTCTCCGAGCAGATCAAACGGGCCCATACCCGGAAAGGGAAACTTGCCGGGCAGCGGTTCGGTATCGTAATTAAAATCGATCAGAAAGGCCTTATCCAGTTCTGAAACGATGAAGCAGGTGGAGTGGCCGTCGTATGCGGGTTTCGGGTCCTCTCCGTCTATTTCGAGCACCAAGTTTTCGGCGACAACCTCCGCTTCATAATGGGCCACAGACCCTGCTTTGGATGTGGGCACGTTGGTCGCATCGCCGACGACATAAATATTGTCATACTTTTCGGCCTTGAGTGTGTGAGGATTCGTAAAAACATACCCCATTCCGTCACCCAACCCTGAATTCTCTATGTAGTCCGCGCCAAGATTCGGGAAGGTCGATATCAGCAAATCATAAGATATCTTGTCACCCTTTCCAGATTCAATGGTTTTCTCCTCGGTGTTGTACTCAGCCAGATCAAAATTGGGCGTTACGATGATATTTTTTTCTTCCGCGGCAGAGCTCATAATTTTAGTGGTAATCGGTTTGGTAAAGATCCCGGTGGCAGGTGTCACCAACTCAATTTCGATATTGTCTCTGACGCCCTTGTGGATAAAGTGTGCATTGGCCAAAAAAATAAATTCCATGGGGACGACGGGACACTTGTGGGGCATCTCGGCGACATTAAATACAATCCGGCCTTTTTTGAAATACTTCATTCTATGAAAGAGCGCCACAGCGCCTTCCACGCTAAAGAACGTGTGAATGTCTCCTTTGGGGTCCGGCTTCCAGCCATCAAGTCCGTCAATATCATCGGGCGCGATATCGCAGCCGCTCGCGATCACCAGCCAGTCATAATCATAACGTCCCTTTTTCGTTTCAACCCGGCGTTTATCCGGATCAACACCCACGACTTCGTCCAATACATATTGGACCCCTTTGGGGATGAATTCCCGCTTGGGCTTCATACAGTCCTGGGCGGTATAGATGCCGAATGGGATAAATAACCAGCCAGGTTGGTAATGGTGCATGTCATCTTTGTCGATGATCGTGATTTGCCATTCGGTAGGACTTAGCAGCCGGTGCAGTTTTGCAGCGACCATGGTCCCACCGGCCCCCGAACCTAAAATAAGAATCTTTTTCATAAAAATCTCCTTCTAATTTCTATGTTTCTTTTTAACCCTGAGCCCAACAATCCCGGCTCGCCGACAGATTTGGTTGTCGAAAACTACGACCTAACCGGAGGGTTTCCGATCTTGCCGCACCTTCGGCGTTGAAGCGCATTTGCAATCGCCCACTATGGCTTCCTGCGCTTCGCCTTGAATCTGCGGCAACCTCGAAAATCGCTCAAATTGGGTACTATTTTGTTTTCTTATTCTCCAACAAACTTGCGATGGTAATGGCGTCCAATTCTCTGTAAAGCGCCTGGGCGGCTTTTTGCCACCCCTGTCGAACCAGGCAGTCGTCACTATTCGGGCACTTTTTGGGGTTGCCGAGACAATCAACGAGTTCGGAGGGACCCTCAAACAGTCGTGTGACATCACCCAGGGTAATTTCATCCGGTTTTTTAGCCAGCATGTGACCCCCTTTGGGGCCGCGGATGCTTTTTACGAACTTGGCTTTCTTGAGGGGACGGATGATCTGTTCGAGATATTTGATGGAAATATTCTGACGGGTGGCAATTTCGCTCATTTGGATGGCGCCCTTACCCTGGCGTTGGGCCAGGTCGAGCAACAACCGAGCCCCATAACGGGTTTTCGTGGTAAGTTTCATAGAACCTAAAATAACACTTGAATTATAGATTAATTTAATATATATAACTTTGGTATGATATAACTTTAACGGTTGAATTTTGTCAAGCAAAAAGTTCATGGCTGTCCCACACTGAAAAATAAATTGTCATAATATATTCTACCTCCCAAAGTATTGGGTTGTGTTTTCAGAGTGTTCTGTTATGGATGAAAAAGAACCGGTAAACACCTCATTTGCAGTTTCATCCATCAACGTATACCTAATTTGAACGATCGCAGAGGTTGCCGAAGATGCACGGCAGGAGACATGCCGCCGCAGTCTGCCACTGCAACTGTCTCATAACGCAGCAGATTCGGTAAAATTGGCAATCCCGGAGGGTTCAAATCGTGACCTTTTTTATTGAATGCAAAACCACCCAACAGGTGATAAACAATTGGTTTTGTTTTACTCCGTCACTATTTGAAACCCTCAATTTAATTCTCCTGGACCCAAACAATATTCAGGGGTTAGTCAAATGGCAGAAAAACTGTCCAACGTATCGTCTCCAAACGATGTCCTAAAATGGATCAACCCCCAGCTGTTTGAAGCGATCCCCTTAGGCATCGCCGTCATCGATTCGGATTACAATCTGGTTTATGCCAACAAAGCTTTTGAACGATTGTTCGGCCCATGGAAAAACCGGAAATGTTACAACGTTTACAAAAGCAAGGATGCAATGTGTTCTTACTGTGAAAGCGCAATGACATTTAAAGACGGCGTTTCTCGCATAAACGAAGAAGTGGGATATGACAAAAATAAAATACATATTAGTTACTTACAGCACACAGCTCCCATCGTGGACGAAAATGGAAACTTTCCCTATATCGTACATATTTTCACCAACATCACCGAAGCCGCCCAGATTCGAGATGAGCATCAGATTCTCTACGACCAGGTTCCGTGCAACATTCTCTTAATTGATAAGAACTTCCGCATCGTAAAGGCAAATAAACGACTTCGGGATTCCCTGGGCAATCCGGAGGGCAAACACTGTTTCGAAGCCCTCAAGGGCGTGAAACACAAATGTACCGAATGCACCGCCCGACAAACGTTTACAGACGGTCAAATTCACACCGGATATCATGTTTGGAAAACCCAAACAGGAAAAACCCTTCATCTACACGTTGTCACCGTACCGCTGAAACGGGCGGACGGCAGTTTTGATCTTGTTATGGAGATGGCCGTCGATGTTACCCAAACGCTGAAGCTTCAAGATGATTTAAAATTTGCGCATTCATATCTGCAAACCATCATTTCAACGTCCATGGACGGCATCTTCGCGGTCAACGAGAAGGGAAAAGTGACCATTTTCAACCCGGCAGCCCGCAATTTTTTTAAAATAAAGGACGATCAGATCGTTTCCAGAGAAGAACTTGCTGCCATGCTCCCTAAGGGTTTTTTGGCAAAAGTGTCCCAGCAGCCCGGACATGTTTATCTCCCGGAAACCGAGGTCCGAGCAAATGACGGCGAAACGGTTCCCGTGCGCCTGATCGGCAATAAGCTTATGGCGGATGACGGTTCCATCGGCATGGCCTTTTCAGTTCAGGACCTGAGCGAAATCAAACGACTGGAAAGAGAAAAGCTTGAAGCCGAACGCCTCGCAGCTGTTGGCCATACGGTTGCCGGATTGGCCCACGGCATTAAAAATCTTATTACGGCCTTAGAAGGCGGTATGTATATGTTGAACTCGGGCTTGGACAAAGAGAGCATCGACCGTGTCCAGAAAGGCATGGAAATGCTGGCCCGGAATATCCAACGGATTTCGATATTTGTAAAAGCGTTTTTAAGCTTCTCCAAAGGTCGTGAAATTCAGGCCAAAATGAGCAATCCGGCAGACATCGCAGAAGAAGTTGTAGGGGTATACTCGGTTAAAGCCGAAGAACTGGGCATCCTACTCAAAAACGAGAAAATAGGCGATATCCCCCCGGCTCCCATTGACTATGAAAGCATGCATGAATGCCTGACAAACCTTGTGGGCAACGCCATCGATGCCTGCCAAATGAGCAATGGAACCGCTTGTCAGGTAACGGTTAGCGCTTTTGAAGAGAACGGCACCATTGTATATGAAGTGACGGACAACGGATGCGGCATGGATTATCAAGTAAAGAAAAAGGTTTTTACAACCTTTTTTACCACAAAGGGTTTGGGGGGGTCGGGTCTTGGATTGCTGATGACCCAAAAAATTGTTCACGAGCACGGCGGATCCATCGATTTGAAATCTGAATCCGGAAAAGGGACAACCTTCCGCATCAGACTTCCCCGACGGCGTCTACCCAAACTCATTGAAAAAGAAGCATAAGTGCCGGGGGCACTCAATTAAAAAAAGTGATACACAAAACCAAAAAAATTCTGATTGTCGATGACGAGCGGGATGTTTTAACCTATTTTGAAGCCGTATTTCAAGATAACGGTTATGATACCGTATCGGCTGAAGATGGTATTGAGGGTTTCGAACGGGCCAAATCAGAAAAACCTGACCTGATTGTCCTCGATGTCACCATGCCGAAACAATCTGGATTAAAAACATATCGTCAATTAAAAAGGCACGCTGCCCTAAAAAACATCCCGGTGATCATCGTTGCTGCTGTCATCGACTCGTTCAAAGTATTGCTGGATGAACTCGAGGAGCCTGAACTTCCAAAAGGTATTTTTAACAAACCGATCGATCCACAGGCGCTATTGAAAGTGGTTTCGGAAATATTGTCAGATTAAACAAACAATCTTATTTCTTCACATAAGGAGGTAAAAAATGCCAGAAACATCTGAAAAAAAAATTCTGGTTGTGGATGATGAACCGGATGTTCGGAACTTTATCGCTGCTGTTTTAGAAGATGCCGGTTTCAACGTTGAAACCGCCATTGACGGCCTTGATGCTCTGGAAAAGGTTGAAGCGTTTTCTCCGGATTTAATGACACTCGATATGGTGATGCCGAGAATGCCCGGAATCAAGGTGATTCGAACGTTGAGAAAAAACAAAAAGTGGGCTAAATTACCCATAATTATTATCACGGCCCATGCCCGGGACGAAATGGGAAGTGACCAAATTACGGAATTCATGGCGCTGACCTCGAAAGTGAGTCCGAAAATTGTATTGGAAAAACCCATCTCTCCGGCCAGCCTCGTTAACGCCATATGCCAGATTCTGGGATTGGAACCGAAAGCGGTGGAAGCTGTGGACGAAGATCCTGGCGATGAACGGAATAAGCTCGCAAAATTAATTCAGGAAACCGATTCGGATACATTAAGGAAAATACGTGAGATATTGAACAAAAAGAAAAAGACCGAGCCGTATTTTCTTTTCGAATAGAATAACACCTAAACTGATCGGTTCCAGGTTCAGGGTTCCAGGCTCAAGGATTACAACTGACTGAAATTGAACAAAATTTTGATCAAATCCGGAATGCCTTCCATAACCCATTGGGTGGAACGGTTTTGAAACCACGATGAAGCCGGTATCCCATTGATGCGAGCTGTTTGAGGTTTTTCCAACCCGGAACGTTGAACCCTGAACCGCTCAACCTAGGTTACACCGATGCCGTATAAAAAGCATTCAATCGTTAATATTGCCCTTGTCGGGGGTGGGGGCCTCTGTAAAGAGGTTCTAAAAAAAACCACCTTCAACTTGGCCCACGAGGATGTGAGTGCACCGGTTCTGGCCGTGGCAGATCCCGATATCCGTTCGCCCGGCATGGTTCTTGCCGAAAAATTTGGACTGTTAACCTTTACCGATTATCATGACCTGTATGATCCTCGCTACAACATTCACCTTATTATCATCCTGAGTCCTGAAGAGGATATTCTTGAGGACATTCTTGCAACACGGCCAACCCGAATCCGAATCATGGCCTACAACGTCTTTGAGGTCTTCTGGAAAGCCCTTCATATTGAAGAACACAAGTTAAGGAAGAGAAACGAAGAAATAGAGACCATCTTGAACGCGATTCAAGATTTTATTATGGTCATCACGCCCGACATGGAGATTGTAGAAGTCAACGATGCATATCTTAAAAAGATGGGCTATTCCCGCGAAAAAGTCATAGGCCGCAAGTGTCATGAAATCTACCAACAAATCGTCTATCCCTGTGACAATCCAGAAATTGAATGCCCCCTCAATGAGGTCATACGCAACAAAAGGCCTTGCCGCCAGGTCCGAACCCGTGTGGGGCATGAAGGCGAGCTTCTCCACATAGAGGTCAACGTTTATCCCGTTTGGGAAAAGGATGGTAAGATCTCAAAGTTTATTCATATAAGCCGGGATATTACCCAACAAAAAATGGAAGAGGAGGAAATCACTCGACGACTCGAGCAAATGGTAGAAGAACGAACACGGCAGTTAAAAGAAACCCACGATAAACTGCTTCATCAAGATAAGATGTCCTCACTGGGGAAATTGTCTGCCTCGGTGGTTCATGAAATAAACAATCCCATTGCAGGCATACTCAATCTGACCATGCTGATCAAACGGATTACCCAAGAAGGGTCGGTTGAACAGGAAAAAGACCTTGAAAAATTCCTTTATTATCTGGATCTCATGGAGACGGAAACCCGGCGAATCAGTCGAATTGTCAGCAACTTGCTCACTTTTTCACGAGAATCCAATTTGGAGTTTAAAAATGTGGACGTTAACCGTTTGATCGAAAAAACACTCTTTTTAAATGCAAATCTCCTCAAACTGAACGGTGTAACGGTGGAGAAACATCTTTACCCTGATTTGCCTGAAATCATCGGATCAGAAGATCAGCTTCAACAGGTGTTCATGAATATTATTTCCAATGCCGCTGAAACCATCGAGGCCACAGGAAGCGGTGTTCTGAGTATTGAAACCCGGTACCTGCCAAAATCCGAGAGGATTGCCGCAATCTTTAAAGACTCCGGAATCGTGATTCCCAAGGAAAATGTCTCCAAAATTTTCGAACCTTTCTTCACGACCAAAAAAGAAGGTAAAGGTGTTGGGTTAGGGCTGTCTGTGGCCTACGGGATCGTCAGAGATCACGGCGGCACTATTTATGTTGAACCGGAGGAGGAAAAAGGAAACCGCTTCACCGTAAAACTCCCGCTCAAACAAACCTATGTTACCCTTGATCAACCTGGAGGTCGCCATGGATAACACCAAGATTCTTATCGTCGATGATGAAATTATCATGCGAGAGTCTTTGGCCGGCTGGCTCGAACGGGACGGCTACGAAATCGCCGTAGCGGCCAGCGGTGAAGAAGCTTTGGGAATATTAAAAGATTCGCGCTTTGATATCTTGCTGGTGGATATCAAGATGGAGGGAATGAGCGGTCTTGATGTTTTAAACCAGGTCAAGGAAGATGATCCGGATGTTGCTGTGGTGATGATAACCGCCTACGGATCGATTTCCACGGCCATCGAGGCGATGAAAAACGGGGCTTACGATTATCTTCTCAAACCCTTTGATCCTGAAGCATTGGGCGTGCTGATCGAAAAGATAATCGAACACCAGGCTCAGGCCCGGGAAAACATTTTCTTGAAAGAACAGTACAAGGATCGCACCCGATTTGAAAGCATGATCGGCCAGTCCAGACCCATGCAGGAGATTTTTGACCTCATCGCGGACGTTGCCCCTATGGAATCTACGGTATTGATCTTCGGTGAAACAGGCACCGGCAAAGGGTTGGCGGCCAAGGCAATCCACACCAAAAGCGTACGATGTGAGGGCCCTTTTGTCGTTGTCAACTGTGGGGCCATTCCCACTCATATCATGGAAAGTGAACTGTTCGGTCACCAGAAAGGCGCCTTTACCGACGCCAAAGAAACCAAAAAAGGACGCCTTGAAATGGCCCACGGCGGAACACTTTTTTTGGATGAAATCGGTGAAATAAGCATGAGAATGCAAATCGATCTATTGCAGGTGCTGGAAGACCGCGTATTTTATCGCGTGGGGGGTACCCAACCCCTTGAAGCATATTTCAGAGTCATTGCCGCCACAAATAGACATATTGAAGATGCCATTAAAAATGGAATATTTCGGCAAGATCTCTACTACCGTCTGAATGTGATCTCTTTTAAAATGCCCCCATTGAGAGAACGAAAAGAAGATATCCCCCTTCTTGCCGAACACTTTCTTCATCGGTTTTCACAAGAAACGAACAAGCCCATAGAAAAGATCAGCCGCAATGCCATGGATGAAATGATGCTGTATGAGTGGCCGGGGAACGTCAGAGAACTGGAAAATGCCATTGAACGGGCTGTTGTCGTTGGCAAAGGCCACACCATCATGCCCGATGATTTGCCCATTTTCTGCCGTGAACACGTCTTACCCCCCCCAAACAACTCACTCAGAGACGTCGAACGGGCTCACATCGTTGAAATATTGAATGAGAACCAATGGAATATCGCAAAAAGTTCCAAAATTCTGGGTATAGACCGCTCCACGCTGTACAGCAAAATCAAACGTTATCGGTTAAGTAAGCCAGCAGGGTGATGCAGACCCTTTTACATCACCCAAAACCATCATGATGCCGAACGTATCAAACCTATTAAATGCCTGAAAATAAAACCAAATACCCTGGATTAGACCCCATTTCAAACCCTGTGGCCCCCAATGTTCGTACCCAACGAGAAAATATCATCATTTCACCCATAGGAG